>JASHVC010000834.1 GCA_030039655.1 Xanthobacteraceae bacterium
CCCATGTCTCCCGTGTCGGTTCTGCTCAACCTGTTGTGGCTCATCTTTGGCGGTGTCTGGATGGCGGTCGGCTGGATCATTGCCTCCGTCATCATGGCCATCACCATCATCGGCATCCCGTGGGCGCGCGCCGCCTTCAACATCGCCTCCTACACGCTGCTGCCGTTCGGCCGCAAAGCCGTATCGCGATCCGAATATCTCGGCACGGAGGATTTCGGCACCGGCCCGCTGGGTCTCGTCGGCAACATCGTGTGGCTCGTACTCGCCGGCTGGTGGCTGGCGCTTGGCCATCTCATCACCGCTTGTCTTCTCGCCATCACCATCGTCGGCATACCGTTCGCCTGGGCGCATCTGAAACTCGCCGGCATCGCGCTCTGGCCGGTCGGCAAGATGATCGTCGATGCCGACGCCTCGCCGCTGCAATACCAGCGCGGTCCGGGAAGAACGTAGCGGCGGGTCTTAGATCCGCACCTGCACCGCGATAACGTCATCGATCCAGGCGGCGAGCGCATCCAGCACTTCGCCTCGAACTTCCCCGTCCTCCCGTCCGGTGCGCGCCGGCACATGGAAGGAATGATCGGCCTCCGCAAACAACTTCAAGGTCGCGCGCCGGCCAAGCGCTTTGCACACCGGCTCAAGCTGATCGAGCGCGGCCAGCGTATCGCGGGTGCCTTGCAGGAACAGCATCGGAATTTTCACGTCGAACAGATCCTTGGCGCGGTCCTGTGACGGACGCCCGGCGGGATGCAGCGGGAAGCCGAGAAACGCCAAGCCGCACACGGCTGGCAGCGGATCTGCGGCTTGCGCCTGCGAGGTCATGCGGCCGCCGAACGATTTGCCGCCGGCGATGAGCGGCAATTTCGGCTCCGCGTGCGTCGCGGCCGCTACGGCGGCGCGCACTGCCGCTTGCGCAAGCGCCGGCGGATCGGGCCGCTTGGAGCCACGCTCCATGTAGGGGAACTGATAACGCAACGTGGCGATGCCGCGCTGCGCCAACTCGGCGGCGACCGCCGCCATGAACGGATGATTCATCCCGGCGCCGGCGCCGTGCGCCAACACGTAGCAGGCACGCGGCCGCGGCGGCGCTTGCAGCAAACCTGATACGCGGGTGCCGTCGTTGACCGTAATGCTGATCGGCTCGGCAGGAGGAAGCGACACCCATCGGCTCCTTCTTTCGGGAGATTGATCGTCATACGCGAGCTCGACCAACGTATCCATGCTGTCATGCCGTGCCAAAGTCTGCCGGTTCTGCTAGTCAACCTCCAGCACGGATTGGCGTTAAGGAGCGACCCAGGAGCAACCTATGTGCCGTAACATCCGCACGCTGTTCAACTTCGAACCGCCAGCCACCGAGGACGAAATCCGCGCCTCGGCGCTGCAGTTCGTGCGCAAGCTCTCAGGCTTCACGCACCCCTCGCGCCTCAACGAGGCCGCGTTCAACCGCGCGGTTGACGACGTCGCCGACACCGCCCGCCGCCTGCTGGGGTCTCTCGAAACCGCAAGCCCGGCGCGCAACCGCGAAGCCGAAGCCCAAAAAGCGCGCGAACGGGCGCGACAACGCTTCGCCTGAAGGGCCACACAAGACGGCGCTGCCGTAGGGGCGGGTCTTGACCCGCCCCTACACAGCTAAAGCCCGCACAGCAGGTCATTGCGGCGCTACATTCGTTACGGATGGTCACGCCGCCCAACCGCCATTCCCCATGGAGACATTCGATGCGCCTGCCCCTGATCGCGCCCGCCGACCTCACCGCCGAACAAAAGCCGCTGTACGAAAACATGAAGGCCGGCATCGAGAAGAATTTTCAGGGATTCAAGACCATCGCGGAAAACGGCTCGCTGCTCGGGCCGTGGAATCCGTGGCTGCACGAGCCGAAGTTCGGCAAGCCGATCTGGGACCTGACCTTGGCGCTGTCCATATCGCCGTCGCTGCCGCGTCCGGTCCGCGAGGTGGCGATCCTGTGCACCGGCGCGATCTTTCACTCGTCCTATGAGCTGTACGCCCATGTGATTGCGGGCGAGCGGCGCGGTTTGTCCGACGACAAGCTCGCCACCATCGTGTCCGGCCAGCGCCCGTCCGATCTGACCCACGAGGAAGGCGTCGCCTATGACGTTGCTTCGTCGTTGCTGCACCACGGCACCTTGCCCGAATTGAGCTACCGGGCGGCGGTGCAGGCCTTCGGAGTGCACGGCGCCGCCGAGCTGATTTATCTCGTCGGGCTCTATTGCCTGGTTTCGGTGACGCTCAACGGCTTCAATGTCCCGGTGCCGGAGAGCGAGGCAGTTTAGCGAAAGGAAGAGCACTCGTTTGGACCCGGAATTTATTCACGAACTGTTCGCGCAATTCGGCCCGGTGACCGTGCGCCGCATGTTCAGTGGCGTCGGCATCTTTCGCGATGGCCTGATGTTCGGGCTCATTATCCGCGACGTGATCTATCTGAAAGCCGATGAGAGCAACGCGCCGGAGTTTGAACGCGAAGGCAGCGCGCCGTTCACCTACACGCGCGGCCGGAAATCCGGCCGCCCCAGCGAGCACGCCCTGCCCTATTGGCGCTTGCCCGAGCGGCTTTACGACGATCCCGACGAGCTTGCGGCGTGGGCGCGTTGTGCGTTCGCGGTGGCCGAGCGGAAGAAGTTTGCGGGGCGGAAGCTGGCGAAGGGAAAGACTCGTAGGGTGGGCAAAGGCGCCAACGGACCCGCGCGAAGTCGCGCGGTCCGATGACAGGCTCCGCGCCGTGCCCACGCGTGATCGCGGCGCGTCCTAATTTTCACCTCATCCTGAGGTGGCCGCGAAGCGGCCCTCGAAGGATACAGGCCGAGGCGCCGCAGCCTCGCCCTTCGAGGCTCGGCGCTACGCGCCGAGCGCCTCAGGGTGAGGCTTACAGCGGCGGTTCGACGCCGCCCTCTTTCTGGCAGGCGATGCTGGCTTCTTCGAGGTCGAGTTCGCGCTCGATGTGGCGCCGCGCCTCGTCGGTGATCTTGCCCTCCTGCAGCATCCGGTAAATGTATTCGCGTTCGGCCGCGATCAGCTCCGTGCGCAGCTCGGCCGCTATGGCGTGAGCGTCATCGCCGTCGAGCCCATCGGGGCCGAACCGCGGCAAGCGGGCAGTGCGATAGTCGTGTCGGGCCTGCAGCGCCGTGTTGACATCGGTGGAAATCTGGCCGCTGTCGGCGAGCTGTTGCAACCGCTCCTGTGCCACCTGCAGCGCCTCGCCGCGAACCGCCAACTCGGCCTTGTGCTCGCGCGCACGCTCCTCGGCCGCGTCGCGCCCAAGATCGAGCCAACGCACGACCGACGGCAGCGCCAGGCCCTCGCCAATGTGCGTGACGACGATCAGCCCGAAGGTGACGAACAGAATGAGGTCGCGGCCGGGGAACGGCGCGCCTGAGGCGACTGTCAAGGG
>JASHVC010000835.1 GCA_030039655.1 Xanthobacteraceae bacterium
AAACGAAATGGAAGGAATGCTTTTTCGCAAAATTCTCCACGCTTATGATGGATCCGACAATGCCGTCGATGCTTTTAAGCTCGCCTTGGCCATCGCTGAACAGAACAGCAGCGAACTACACATCGTTTCGGTAGGAGAGATCGACTACATTCCACAATTTGCTGGAGATATACGGGAACAAAGAGGGAGAGCTGTGCAGCGTCTACGCGGCTTCCTTTTTCGCGCTCGGGCTTTAGCAGCGGTAAAAAATGTCAAACTCCGCAGCCATGTTTTGGTCGGGCATCCAGTACAGGCAATCATCGGTCTGGCGCGGGACCTCAACGCTGAACTGCTCGTTATTGGCGCGCGAGGTCATTCGGCCCTTTATGAACGCCTGGTGGGTAGTCGTGCGAGCCAGATTATGCAACTCGCTCCATGCCCCGTCTTAGTTGTCAAGAGCAATCGTCGAGGAAGGCGCGTGAAGGACCGGAGCAAGGTCATTGGTGGCTGGGGTCAAGTTGTTAGAGCCTGAGAGGGCCCCGAACATCTTCGAAGATGTGTGCCTCCTCCAAAGGGGCGCACGCCGTGAGGTTTCCAGAGGTTTTGGACCTATTGGCGCGCCAGATGCCGGACAACATTGACATGGGTGCCGACTCGCTTTCTAGCGGTCGATCTACGCTTCGAAAGCGCGAAAACGTCAGCTCGTGCACCTCTCAAAAATATCATAAACGCATAATCTGACCTCAACTCATTGGAAGATCGTCACCCGCCTCGTCGTGGGAGAATGTGCACGTGAACATGTGAGACGGTTTGCCCAGTCAAGCTGCCGTTGTTCTGCACAATGTTGACGTCGCTTTGCCGTAAAGCTTCGTTCGCCGCGCGTGCAACCCTAGCGACGGTCGCCGCAACTGCGGCAAATTGCTCGGGGAGCATTTCACGGGCAAGGCAAACGTTTCGACGCAGGGGAATGGATTGGCTGCGGGCCGCTTGCGGCAGCAGCGCGTTACCCCTACATCTTGCATTGGCGGTGGAGTTCGCCATTGATCGCCGTCGCGGCCGATAACTCCTGCTGAACTGGATTTGTGTAGGAGGCCAAGATGGCCCCCTTAGCAGGCCTTGGTTCGCGGATAGACCGGCTGCCCGTGGCTACCGGCGCTGGCCTTCAATTCTCTAACGATTTCAGTCTCTCCACAGCAAAACTCGGCGGCTGCGTAGACGGACTTTCGCGATCGAGAGGAGGTCCGAGGCAAGCGCACAGCCGCCCTAGCGCGTGGTCGAAAAGCGAAGCATGCCTAAAGGAGGACAGAATGGCTGATTCAATGCACAAAATCATCGAGCGATTTCCCGAAAACCGAGACACCCTCCGCGAGCTGCGGGACACCAATTCGAAATTCGAAATCCTTTGTGAAGAGTATACAACTGTTAGCGCCAAGCTTGACGCATTGGCCCAACGAAATGGTGACGATGCGCCCGCAGGAATAAATGCCCTGCGACAACGGAAAACGGCAATCGAAGAAGCTTCGCTGAGCCTGATCGAAGGTTACAGCCCGACTTAAAGACAAACAGTCTCACCAAAGAGGAGTATCAGCAATGTGCGACTACAGCTTACACTTGAAATCGTCTCGACCGGCAAAGGTCGCGGACAGACTAGTCACCACGGCATTTGCCGACTCGACGACTCGCGGTCTCGCTACGATCGACGAGCCGAACGTGGCGGTATGCCTCCTTCCGGGAACCGAGGTCACCTTTGACGATGAGGTCGAATATAATTACGGATTCGACCCATTGGCGAAGATCCGAATTAGCGAACGCGTGGCTCGCTTCCGCGAAATCGATAGAGATCGAGACGATGTCCATCATGATGCCTTCGAGTTTCCTAGCGGGCAGGTCATTTTGGTCCATCGCCTATGCTCTGGGCAGCGTGTCACAGTCTTGCAACTGCTGGCGGTGACGGAGCTAAATGGGACGGAGAGGAAAATCGAGCAAGCGTATCCCTCGTTCGCCTGACGTCCTCTGAGCCGTGAATGATCAAGCGGTCTAGCATATGATTGCGGGACGGGAGCGTTGCGCTAGCCTTGCATCGCGTACTCGTCCTCCCTTGTTTTCTCCTCGGTAGCGAAGATCGATCGGTAGAGGTCTTCCCCGTAGCTTGTCTGCATTGGTTCTGCCTCTATTAATTTGAAAGGCCGCGTGCCGTCCGGTCGCCGTTCGGCTCTGAGAAACGCAGCATTGTTTGCTTTGTCGCTATGGATGCTGTGCGCAAACTGATAGAGATGAGTAACAAAAACCACCTTCACATGCCTGTCCCGTAGCGCTCGGACAATCTGACTTGCAATTTCTGAACCTTCCCTTTCGTTGGTAGATGCGAACGATTCATTGAACAGAACGATCGAGTTGGCCTTAAGCCGGTCGACAATCTCGCTCATGCGGCGAAGTTCTTCATCCCATTTTCCGCTCTCCATCGTAACATCCTCTTCGCGCTTATAATGGGTAAAAACGCCGTCGCAGACTTCTAACGACAGAGATGCGGCTGGCACAAACATGCCAGCCTGCATCATTAATTGAGCGAGACCCATGCTGCGCAGAAACGTTGATTTTCCTCCCGTATTGGCACCCGTGACGATCACAATGTCCTTGT
>JASHVC010000836.1 GCA_030039655.1 Xanthobacteraceae bacterium
ATTACCTCTCAGCCGCAACTGGGATCGAATACGTCGAAGTCACGTGCGCCACCAACTCGTCGCTGCCATCGGACCGAATACCGACTTCGCCGACGGCGAGCCGCTTGCCGAGCTTGATTAGCCGCGCCTCGGCGAGGAGATCGCGCGGCGCGGGCTTTCTGAGGAAATTGATGGTGAGGTTGGTGGTGACCGCGAGCGGAACCCAGCCGATCGCCGAAAGCACTGCCACGTACATGGCCACATCCGCGAGGGCCATGATGATCGGTCCCGATACCGTGCCGCCCGGGCGCAGCGATTTCGCGTGGAAATGGCGGCGCAGGCGGCAGCCGCCGAGCCAAACCCGTTCGAGGGCGTAACCGCTTCGGGGGTTGAACATTTCGGGAAATTCGCCGCCAAGCAGCGTTTCCAGCTTCTTGCGCGTTAGCTTCGGCGCGGCCATTTCCCTCCCAGCCCTCTGCCCTTTCATCGTTAGTCCCTTGCGGCTCGTGATCGGGTACAATCGAAGCAAATCGCCGAACCGCCAGGCGAGATAGGTCGAACGATAGCTCGAAGATAGGTCAATGAGCCCGCAAACCGCAAAAGCCGTCGCCCCAACCCTCGCCACCGCACGAGAGCCGATCCTTCTGCGCGAAGATGTTTCCGGCACTGCCGTGCTGACCCTGAACCACGCCGAAGTGCGCAACACGCTCTCCGAAGCGATGCTTGCGGCACTCACCGACGCCTTCTCCTCCATCGCCCGCGATAACCACGTGCACGCGGTGGTGCTCGCGGCTAAAGGCCCCGTCTTTTGCGCCGGTCATGACCTGAAAGAGCTCAACAGCCGCCGCTCCGACCCTGACCAGGGCCGCGCCTACTTCAAGAAGGTGATGACGGCATGCTCCGCGATGATGCAACAGATCGTCAAACTGCCGCAGCCGGTGATCGCCGCGGTGCAGGCGACCGCGACTGCGGCGGGTTGTCAGCTTGTCGCAAGCTGCGACCTCGCCGTCGCTTCGCGCACCGCGAAATTTGCAACGTCCGGCATCGACGTGGGCCTGTTTTGCTCGACGCCGATGGTTGCGCTTTCCCGCAACGTTGCGCGCAAGCACGCGATGGAGATGCTAGTGACCGGCGAGATGATTTCGGCGGACCACGCGGCGCGTATCGGGCTGATCAACCGGGTCGTCGATCCGGGCAAGGAGCGCGAGGAGGCCCTGAACCTCGCCAGCATAATCGGCGCTAAGTCGTCGGTCGCAATCAAGCTCGGCAAAGCGGCGTTTTATCGCCAGCTCGAATTGCCGCTGGCGCAGGCCTACGAACTGACGAGCGACGTTATGGTGGAGAACATGCTGACCCGCGATGCCGAGGAAGGCATCAACGCATTCATCCAGAAGCGCAAGCCGAAGTGGGAGGGTCGCTGACTCTCGGCAGGCGCGATGAACCACGACTCTTATTCCGACAGTTACATTCGCGGCATTCTCAACACCGTGAAGACAATCGCCATGGTCGGCGCCTCGGAAAAAGAGAATCGCCCGAGCTACTTCGCGTTCAAATATCTGCTGGAACGCGGCTACACAATGTTTCCGGTGAATCCGGGACACGCCGGCGAGCAGATGCTCGGCCAGCGGATCTACGCACGGCTTGCGGATATTCCGGTGCCGGTGGACATGGTCGACATTTTCCGCGCCTCTCAATATGCGCTGCCGGTCGTTCAAGAGGCGGTGGCGCTGACGCCTCGACCGCAAGTGATCTGGATGCAGCTCGGCATACGCAACGACGAGGCAGCGGCATTGGCAGAAGCGAATGGCATGAAAGTGGTTATGAACCGCTGCCCAAAGATCGAATACGGCCGGCTCTCTTCGGAAATCGCCTGGATGGGCGTCAACACCCGCACCATCAGTTCGAAGAAAGGGACCATCGGCGGCGTTCAACGCATGTCGCTCAACCGCACCACCGCGCAAGGCGGCGCCACCGAAGCGGCCGACCGTGTTCAGCGCGAGGAAGGCCGCTAACGCTTTCCCGATTTGCGCCGCATCATCTTCTAGGAACGGCGCACAATTGCCCGGCCCACAGCATATAAACGCCTGTCCGAAAGACCCAGCAGCGTGGCGATATTTACAATTGGCGAGAACTTTCTCGCAGCTTTTTCATCTCTGGCGCCTCTAATGCGAGTACGCGTCGCATCATCTGCGATGCCACAGAACCGATCTTTTCGGAGGGTTTATGAAAACCCGCTTTGCGCTTGCGCTCATGACCTTCTGCGTGGCGCTCGCACCCGCCACGGTCAGATCTCAATCCCAAGAGTCCCTGCCCCAAGAGTCCCTGTCCCAAGAGTCCCGGTCCCAAGACTCCCCGTCCCAATACTCCGAATCCGCGACCGATAAAGCAGCCTGCATGGCAGACGCCTTCATGGTCTGCAGGCAATTCATCCCGGACCGGGAACAAGTCGGCAATTGCCTTGTGGCCAACAGCAGCGAAATCTCGTCAACCTGCCGAGAGGCGCTCAAGCGCTTCGTTCCACAAACCGCCACCCGTTAACGCCTTCGCCGGCCCTCGCCTACAAAAGAATATTCCGCTGCCACCCCGCGCCTTGGTGCCTCACTTACCTATTAACGCCGGCGATTACCGTGCGCCTTGACCCGAGCGGCGGGTCCTATAAACCGGCATCTTCAGGCTTTTTCATCACGGGGATCGGCAGATGACCGAACGCATTCCGGGTTTTGCGACGCTCGCCGTCCATGCGGGCGCGCAGCCCGATCCGACTACGGGCGCGCGTGCCACGCCGATTTATCAGACAACGTCATACGTTTTTGAAAGCGTCGACCACGCCGCCTCGCTATTCGGACTGCAAACGTTCGGCAACATCTACACGCGCATCGGCAATCCAACGAACGCCGTTCTGGAAGAACGCGTCGCCGCGCTCGAAGGCGGCACGGCAGGACTCGCAGTGGGGTCCGGACATGCGGCCCAGGTTCTGGTGTTCCACTGTCTGCTGCAGCCGGGCGATGAGTTCGTGGCGTCGAAAAAGCTCTACGGCGGCTCGATCAACCAGTTCAATCACGCGTTCAAGAATTTCGGTTGGAACGTGGTGTGGGCGGACCCCGACGATCTTTCGTCGTTCGAGCGCGCCATCTCGCCGAAGACAAAGGCGATTTTCACCGAGTCGATCGCCAATCCGGGCGGCGTGATCACGGACATGGGGGCGGTGGCGCAGATCGCGCGCCGCGCCGGCGTGCCCTACATCGTCGACAACACGCTGGCCACGCCCTACCTGTGCAAGCCGTTCGAGCATGGCGCCGATATCGTCGTGCATTCGCTGACCAAATTTCTCGGCGGCCACGGCAATTCAATCGGCGGGCTCATCGTCGACGGCGGCACCTTCAACTGGTCGCGCGAGCGGCGCTATCCCATGCTGTGCGAGCCGCGGCCCGAATATCACGGCATCGTGCTGCACGAGACATTCGGCAATTTCGCCTTTGCCATCGCGTGCCGCGTACTGGCGCTACGCGACATCGGCCCGGCGCTGTCGCCATTCAACGCGTTTCTAATCCTCACCGGCGTCGAGACGCTGCCGCTGCGCATGCAGAAGCATTGCGACAATGCGCTCGCCGTTTCCGAATGGGTTTCGAATCACCCCAAGGTGGCATGGGTCAGCTATCCGGGCCTGCCCGGCGATCGCTATCATAACCTTGCCAAGAAATATTGCCCGAACGGCGCCGGCGCAGTGTTCACCTTCGGCCTTAAGGGCGGCTACGAGGCCGGCGTCAAGCTGGTGTCCAACGTGAAGCTGTTCTCCCATCTCGCCAACATCGGCGACACGCGCTCGCTGATCATTCACCCGGCCTCAACCACGCACCGGCAGCTCAGCGATACACAAAAGGTTCAGGCAGGCGCCGGCCCGGACGTGGTGCGGCTATCCATCGGAATTGAGGACAAAGAGGACATCATCGCGGATCTGGATCAGGGGCTCGCGGACGCTTAAGGCGTGATTTGGTCACGCTGCCAAATCAGGCGCGATGGTTTTGCGCAAGAAGGCGAAGCCGAGAGCGGTGTTGAAGGCGACTTGCGCATTATTGGTCGCGCCGGCGTGGCCGCCTTCCGGCGGCTCGTAGAAGCAGACCCGATAGCCCAACGCCGAAAGCTTGGCCGCCATCTTGCGCGCGTGGCCCGGATGCACCCGGTCGTCGCGCGCCGAGGTGGTGAGTAGAATGGGTGGATAAGGCCGCCCTGCTTCGGCAGCCTGATAGGGCGACATCTCCCGTATAAAGGCCCAGTCGGCGGGATTGTCGGGATCGCCATATTCGCTGATCCAGCTCGAGCCGGCTGTGAGCTTGGTGTAGCGTCTCATGTCGAGCAGTGGCACCGCGCATTCGATGGCGCCGAACAGCTCCGGATAGCGCGTCAGCATGTTGCCAACCAGAAGGCCGCCATTGCTGCCGCCTACGCAAGCAAGCCGCTGCGGACGTGTAACGCCGCGAACGAAGAGGTCTTTGGCCACCGCCGCAAAATCGTCGTGCGACAGTTTCTTGCCCGCACGCATGCCGGCCTTGTGCCAGTCCGGCCCGAACTCGCCGCCACCGCGAATATTGGCGATGACGAACACGCCGCCCTGCTCGAGCCAAAGCTTGCCTGTTGCGGCTGAATAGTACGGCAGGCTCGAAATTTGAAAGCCACCGTAGCCGGACAGCAGCGTCGCGTTCGAGCCATCGTAAGCGAGGTTTTGGCGCGCGATCTGAAAGTACGGAATGCGCACGCCGGCGACGGAGACTGCCTCATGCTGGGTAATCTCAAGGCCCGTCGCGTCGAACCGTTGCGGCGATTGCTTGAGAAGCTCGGGAGTCTCGCCGAACTTGAGCAGCGACTGGGTGGGCGGCGTAAGACTGTTTTGCGAAGTGACAACGAAAACGCCGCGCTCGCGCACGCTTTCAGCGAACCAATCATCGTCATCCATCGCTAGCACGAACATATCGAGAATCGACAGCTCGGAGAATCCCTCAAGCGGATCGATCCGCCACCGACCTTCGGCAAACCGCGCAAGGAAAATGCGTGAACGCACGTTATCCAGGACGATCATGGCGACAACGTCGCCGATGGCACCGAAGCTTTGCAGAAAACGCCGCGGCGACGGCTCAAACAACACGGTGAAGTCGCGTGCGCCAGTAAGAAACGCGCTGAACGCAATGATCAGCAGTTCGCCCGCGGGATAGAGGCGGCCGCCGACGTTCCATTCAGTGCGTAGATTGAGCATGAGCCAGTCGTGGTCGATTGACACACCGACGTCGGCAGGAATGTCGAGCTTGACGCGTCCTGAGCCGCCCTGCTCGACGAAATCTTCGTGGTGTTCGAAATCGATCTGCCGCCGATATTGCGTCCGTGGGTAGCGCGGGCCCCGGTCGCGGCCGCCCCAAGCCGCCATGTCCTCAGGTTTGCATTCGAACACGACCGGGGCTGTCGCAAATTCCGCGCCGCGACGGTAAAGGCGCGCTGTGCGGGCGTAGCCGCTGACGGTCTGGAAGGCCTCGCCCCCCAGGGCCGAACTCACCAGCAGCGTATTCTCATCGACCCAATCCGCCCCGCCCTTCGCCTCGGAAAGGTAGAAACCGCCATCGACAAACCGCTTCTCAACAAGATCGAACTCGCGGATCACGACCGCGTCGGCGCCACCACGCGAGAGATGAACGAGCCCAAGCCGATGCTCGGGCGCCAGCGTCGCGCAGCCGCGCCAAACCCAGTCTTCGGCTTCTGACTTCGCTAGCTGGTCGACGTCCAGCAATATTTCCCAATCAGGATTTTCGGAGCGATAGCTTGCGAGCGTCGTGCGCCGCCACAGGCCTTTAGGGTGCTCGGCGTCCTGCCAGAAATTGTAGAGGAGCTGGCCGCGCTGCCGGACCCACGGGATGCGGTCGGGCGCATTGAGAATGTCGAGAACGGTTGTCCTGTCCTTCTCGAACTGCGCATCACATAGCGCGGAGATGGTCTCGCGATTACGCGCTTCGACCCAGGCGCGGACTTGGGGGCTGTCGATTTCTTCCAGCCAGAGATAAGGATCATCTGCCACGGCAGTTTCGGGTGGCGGAGCATCGGTGGCGACTTGGTGGTGATCCGTCATGCGCTGGGCGACGTTGGCAGGGCCATCGAAGGACTGAACGCGATGCGCGCCGGCCGCGACGACGCTTGCTGCGCGTGCGCAGTCGCGACCGTTAGAACAACCATCGCCATAGCCTGATGCAGCAGCGCGAGCGAAATCGGCGCCACCATGAGTAATGTCCAGATGCCGAGCCCTGCCTGCACACAGACTGCGGCAGCCAACACGACGGCGCCCATGAGCGCAGGTCCCTCGCCTACTGTTCGGGCGACGCGGAACGCGTGCAGCAGCGCGCCTATGAAGATCCCATAAGCAAGCATGCGGTGATCGAACTGCACCATGAGGGTGTTTTCAAACAAATTTCGCCACCATGGCACGTCGAAGAAGAGGCGCGACCCATCCGGCACAAAGGCGCCATCGATCAGCGGCCAGGTGTTATAAATCTGACCGGCGCGCAGCCCGGCGACGAGGGCGCCGAGATAAATCTGCCCCAGCACCAAAATAAGAAGAGCGATCGCGCTCGTGCGGATTCCCCCTGGCATCGGCGCGCGTTGGGCCTCGCCAAGCCCCTGCGCGGTCCACAGAATGGCGACGTAGATCGCGCAGGCGAGAATGAGATGCGTCGCCAAGCGGTACTGCGAAACTTCCACGCGGTCGGCGAGACCCGAAGCAACCATCCACCAACCAACGGCGCCCTGCAGCGCGCCAAGCCCGAAGATGAGCCAGAGCCGTGAGCGCAGTTCGGGTCCGACCCAGCCGCGCCACAGGAACCAGAGGAAGGGGAGCAGGAACGCAACGCCGATCAATCGCCCGAGGAGCCGGTGCGTCCATTCCCACCAAAAGATTGTCTTGAACGCAGCGAGGCTCATGCCTTGGTTGAGCGCACGGTACTGGGGAATTTCTTGGTAATTATGAAATTCGGCCAGCCACTGCGCCTCGGTCAGGGGCGGGAGCGCGCCCATTACTGGCTGCCATTCGGTAATCGATAAGCCGGATTCGGTGAGCCGCGTGGCGCCGCCGACCAGGACCATGGCGAGCACCAGCGCCGCCACGGCGTAAAGCCAGAGCCGGATCGCGCGCCTGTGAACGTCCATCTGGACGCCAATGAAATCGCTCGCCGTCATGGTCCTTTGCTTGTCGAGAGCGCGCGGACCATATAGTGCTGTCCCCTACTCCCGCAACCGTGCGTGCTATGCCGATCCGCCTGCGAAAGTTCATCGGAGCCGTCGTGTTGTTCGTGCTGGTGATCGTATGGGCGCTGGTTGCCATGGCGCTGGCGCAAGCACCGGCCATTCACGACAACACGATTGCGTCCGTCGCCTATTACGTGATCGCGGGCATGGGCTGGGTGTTGCCGGCAATGCCGCTGGTGCGCTGGATGAGCAGGCCAGCGGTCAGAGGTCCGTAGTCGCCAATCAGATGAGAGATTTCTCCTCTGATCACTGAGACGGATTACTAGCCCTGGCTAAGCCGCCTCCAGCCGGCGGAAGCCGCTCCGTATGGCAGTGGCCGAGCCCGACAACAGGACGCGCACATAGCGTAGACGCTGGTATTCGCCATCGAGCGAAATGCGCGGCAGCGCTGTGAGCCGCTCGCGGTGCTCGGGAAACAGGACACCCGCGCGCGTCGTCACTGCGGTCTTGAATCCAAGTTCCGCCGCGATCTTGAACTCGCGCGGTCCCGCGGCGCTGCGGTCACCGAAGGGCATTGCCAAATGGTCGGGCCGCTTCGCCAGCGCGGCTTCGATGACCGAACGGCTTAGATCCATCTCCGAGCGCGCGGTTTTGTCGGGCAATCTCGCCAGAATCGGATGATTGACCGTATGCGCGCCAATGGTGACGAGCGGGTCCGCTGCGAGTTCGGCGATCTCCTCCCAGCTCATGCACAATTCCTTGCCAAACGCCGCGAGATCGACACCGTAGAAGACCGCAAGATTGTGGACCGCCTCGCGCATTTCAGCTTCGCTCGGTCGCGAGCGCAGCCACCAGTAAAGCTCCTCGTAGAGCGCGCGCTTCTGCCCCACCGTTCGGCACTCGAAGTTGCGTAGGCGCCCCTCGATGGTCAGGCCAATGCTGTTATTACGGGCGATCACCGCTTCAAGGGCAAGCCACCACAACTCGCCAAGCCGGTCGGGAAAGCTCGTCGCCACATAGACGGCAAACGGCACACCCTCTTTCTTGAGGATCGGATAAGCCATTTGCAGCGTGTCGCGATAGCCGTCGTCGAAGGTCAGGCAGACGAAGCGGCGGGAAAAATCGCCCTCCACCAGGCGACGGTGCATCTCATCCAAGCTGACGATGTCGAGTTTTGTGCGCCGCAGATATCTGACCACGCGATTGAAGAAACGCGGCGTGACCTCGAGCATTCGGTTGGGCTGGAAGCGGCCCTTCCGAGCTGGACGCACATTGTGCAGCGTCAGGATGGCGCCCACACCCTTGAAGAATGGCTTCAGAAAATAATGGGCGCCGGTGAAATAAAGCGATTCCAAACCGCCGCGGATGATCGCTGGTTTCAGTGCGGCCACGGAAAAGCTCCGCCTTTGCGGGTGCAATGTTCGGGCGACTGTTCTTTGCCGCCGCCCAGGCCCGGGGTCAACCTTAGCCTTTTTATCGTCCACCGATTGCGCGATAAAGCGCCCCGGGCGGCGCCGGCCGTTGGCTCAGAGAAGCCCGAAGCGAAGTGCGATGGCCGCAAGCCAAATCAGCCCGACAAGGCACAGCGCGCAGAACACCGCCGCAGAACCATAATCCTTGATCTTGCCGATTTCCTCGTGGTGCTCGCGCGTCACATGGTCGGCGAGCTTTTCGATAGCCGTGTTGAGCAATTCGACCGCCAATAGGAGGAGCAGCGAGCCAATCATGGCGACATACCAGGCCACGCTCGGCGCCACGGCGACGCCAAGCACAAGGCCCGCGACAAGAAGGATCGCTTCTTCGCGCAGGGCCGCTTCGTGCCGTATGCCGTAGCCGAGCCCACGCAGCGAATTGAGAGTCGCGCTGAAAAGCCGCTTCACGCTAAGCCCGGTTTTGGGGTGGCTGGCAAGGAACGCGATCCACTGTACGTTGGCGAGCGCCAGAGCGCGAGCCCTGTTGGGAGCGATGATTAAGCGCGATTGTGACCGCGGCGGCCTAACAAGCTGCCGTCATGTGGCATGACAGACGGCCGCCAAGCGTTGGATTCGCCCCCATTTGCATAAATGGAAGAACGAGGGCAGATTCCGCCTCCGCGGTCTTACCGCCTTCGGAGCGTAGCGCAGCCCGGTTAGCGCACCAGTCTGGGGGACTGGGGGTCCCGAGTTCAAATCTCGGCGCTCCGACCAACACTCAGGCCTCTTCCGAGGCTTCCAAAAAAACAGTCGGAGTAACGCCAGGGGAAGACGCGAGAGAGATCTTGCGCGCATGCCAATTTGCGAACCGAAATCGAGAGCGCTTTGAACAAGCCGGGCGCAAGGCCGTCGGATATGATCTCACAACAGGCAGCGGCACCGCGCTTGGAATGATGCGCAAACGCGCGCCGAAGCTTCTGCACCAAAGACAATAACGGCCAAGCGCTCCGTCGCGGCGTGATGAAGTGGCTCCGCGACGAGCGTCATCGCGGCATTCATTGGGGCTCCTGCGCAACATGGGCTTGGCATGGAAAAAAGAAGTCGCGCACGTTTGGCTGGGCCGTATATCGGCTGGAACCTTTTCGTGTGTGGGGACCGTTTCAAAGTCGAGAAGAGGCGGAGGCAGCTCGCAAACTGACCAAGTGGAGTGGCCAAGTAGCATATGCCGAATTCGGGGTAGAGCCCGATGGGTTTTGTCCATTTCGTGAGCCGACGAGCACCTAAAACTAGCGCTCGCCGCGAAAAGGGCTCCGGTGCTGACGGACCGGAGCCCCCTCTTGCGATGCTCCGCCCAGTGTGAGTGAGTGCGCGAGCGATCGAAGAACACAGGACGCCCCGCCGGGCAGCAGCCATCTTGTCGAGAGCAGGCCGGGTACACGGCGGAGCGGTACGGGCGACGACGCCCCATCCCTACATGCGGGCACGAACCGTTCTGTGATCGCCATCACAAGTCATCGGGGGACCCTGGCGGTTCATCATCCGTAGGTTTTCGAACGATGTACACCTCCCATCTAATTTACTTTAATGATGGAAGGTCGTCGGGGGCGACAGGAATTGCGGATGCCCTGCTGGATGAGATAGTGGCCGCCCAGACTGTGCTTTGTCGCTTCGCCGTAAATCGCGTGTGCCTTCTCAATCCTATTGCCCGGCGTGGAGCATGCGCACCGGCATAGCCTCACCGGTGGCCCCTTTCTTGGCGTTCTCTGTAGGGGTTTGCCTGACGGACGATGCGCGCCAAAAATCTTAGTCTTCATGTGCACACCAGCGGGGGCGGCTGGAGATGCGGCGGCTTTCATGGCGACCGAAGAACCCAGCATATCCGCCTTTTTGATCATCGGGCTCGCGATCGCTCTCATCGCGATCGGTGTCGCTTTTTATTTGTCACCCGCTTAGACGCGGACGCGCTGCCGAAAAAAAAGCCCCGCAGGCGGGCGGGGCCAGATGATAGAAAGAACCTCATGAGGTGAGGCAAGCAGTGGCGGTGAAAACCCGCCCTGCCAAGTCCAATCCTAACCATTCGCGCATCGGGAATTGTGGCCGTCCCCAATATTGTCCTCGCAATTAAATCAAGTTGACTGTGACTCGTTCGCGTCGCGCCGCGCCCGAATGCACAACCGCGCCTTGTTTTAATTGCATTTCACCAATTCGACTAACAGCGCCGCAACGACTTCCAACTAGCCTCGCATTTGATCCGAACGGTCAAGGAAGAAGGCCGTTTGGTGGAAGCTCACACAGCCACGTGTGGACCAGTAAGGAGCCAAATCATGAAGACCCTTGTTTCGCGTTTTGTGAAGGATCAGTCGGGGGCGACAGCCATTGAATACGGCCTCATCGCCGCGGGCATTTCGGTTGCGATCATCGCAGTTGTGTCGGGCCTCGGCACGAATCTGAGGACGACCTTCGGTAGCGTCTCCACCGCTCTTAAATAAGCGGCGGTTCAGTTTTTCTTCGAGAGGCTCCGGGACCTCGACCGGAGCCTCTTTTTGTTTGGCTGCACGATCGATTCTCGCGACTGCGGGCAGCATTTTAAATGCATTTCACCGAGTTGGTTTAACGCCCCACAACCTCTTTCGAAGTAACCTGGCAACAGATCCAAACGGTTCCTAAGGCCGTCGGTCATAGCCACGTGTTCTTCGATCGCTCACGCACTCACTCACACGGGGCGTAGGCATCGCAAGAAGGGGGCTCCGGTAGGTGCAACCGGAGCCCTTTTCGCCTGGTGACGGGGCCGATCTCCACAACCGCGGCACCCGTTAGCTCTACAGGATTATCTCCCGCCAGGCGCGCGGCCGGGCCTCATCCGCAGTGACGATTGCCCGGGATAGCCAGATCACCATTTTGCCAAGCGGCAGCGCACTATGTCGGCATCCGCCATAGGGTCTGACCCGAGTTGCGCGTTTATTGCTTATTCTTAGCTGTCACGGGGGAGCTTGGGCGCACACCGCCCCACGGATCGGTGGAGCTTTTGGTAGGAATTGTTTTTGCGGCATCTCGATAGGCTTTATCAGCGGCCGCTCGATCTTGCTCTTCTTTTGTCAGCCTAGCACTATTGTCGGGCAATGGTGCTACTTGAGCAAAGACCGTTCCCGTCGTCAGCAAGACGACAATCGCCGCCACAGAAACGACCTTTCGCGACATGCTCCGGGTCCTCGCCTTTGTGTCTGCTTCTAAGTGTTGGCAGACTAACAAGACGACGCAAAAAGCGCAGGGTGACGATTTAGCTTATCCCCATTAAAAAGTGCCGCGTGCGCCGAAGGCGGTCTACGGTTCCGGCGCCGGCGGCAGCCTCTTATCCTTAACGTGTTGTCAGAGTTTCATCGCACCCCGTTGTCCCTTATGTGTGAGTTGCCGCGGATGCCGGATGAACGCACAGCGGCATCATTGGGGCCCCGCCTCGCTGGCGGGGCTTCTTTAACGGCTCAATCACAGCTGAAACTCCCGAGGCCCTCAATGCGCCGCTCGCTGAGAGCTTTCTTCAACGATGAATCCGGCGGGATTGCAATCGAGTACGCTCTCATAGCGGCGGCGATTGCCATCAACACGATCACCGTTGTTCATGCCGCTTTCTATAGGCAGTGAAGTATTTCCGGCGCGACCGCTCGGCCAGACTCTCAATTTGACCGCGACATTAGATCAAAGAGTTTCAGAGCAACGACGAAAAGGGTGATCACTAACGTAACGGCCGACATAGCGGCCAACAGCCATGACTGCGCTTTTTGCCGCTTCCGTCTCGTTTCGGCGATCACTTCCTCGAAGGCTTTGCGCCATCCGACTGGGCTGAGTGCCTCCGCGACGGGCCGTTTTTCCACTCCCGACGGCTCAGACATTTGTCAGACCACTCGCACAAGCGAAGCATTGGCCCGCCAGAATTTGGCGGCCTATTTCATGGCAGTCGTAACCGCAACGAACATCCCGTGGACGCTGGTCCCCAGCTTGGCCACGACAGTGATTATGGCCAACACGACGCCCCCTGCTACGACGCAATACTCAATCGAGGTCGCTCCGGATTCGTCTTCAAAGAAGGCTGCCAGTTTGAGACGCATCGTCGCAGCTCTTTGCTCGCCCTCCCGCAGCAAACGAAAAGCGGTCGGCTCGAGGTTCTTCGATAGCTGACCGCCTTAACCGCCCAGCGTTGATCGCCGGACGAGTTTGACTCGATACTAGGCAAACGTTGCAACGCGGTTTAATCAATCCCCCAAAATTCTTGGTTTCCTATCCCTTTAGAAAATTAGAGTGCATAGCTGGAGGCGCCGCAAACTTGCTGGCAGAAGAGTGGATCTCAGTCGCTGGTCACGCCGGGACAATCGACGTTCACGTCACAAACAATTGTTGTGATTTCCTGCTGCGCGCAAAGCTCGTCGGTGGAGTCGCCTGGGAGGCATACATGTGAATTTGTAATTTGCCACCGCTCGCCGCTTTTTTTCAACATCGCGAAAGCCACGGCGCGCCAGTACCAAGAGCCGGTATCCGGAAGTGGGCGTTCTACCGCCCGCGCTCCCAGGGCGCAAAAAGCAACATTTCCAGCCAGATCGAGCCTATCAAGCCTCTGGTACGGTTGCATCGATACTGGATGGTGGTCGTTATCCTCAACCCAAGGCAACTGTTCGGAAAAAACTTTTTCGAGCGCCGGCTTGCAAACGCTTGCGATTTTCTCGGCTTCAGCGTCCTGAGAGGGCCGGCCGGCCACGATCGCCACCAGTACCAATACCGAAAGAACAAAGGCGCCCGCACCCCAAACCGCAACTTTGTGCGTTCCTTCCGGCGCGTTTAGGTCAATTCGGCTGCTAAACATTGAAGCAGCCTCGCATTAACGCGTTACGGAGGAATGAATCGAAGCGCCAGGTTCACCCTGACAATCGTTCCCGCTGCGTTCCCCTCGCGGACGCCTCTAAGATTCATTCACGTCGTCAGGGGAGTGGACGACGGAATGGGCCATGCGTTCACCAAGGCAGCCATCGCAATCGTTGGGAAAGTCCAGCGACCTATTCAGGCAGGGCTAGCCTTCTAGCTCCAACGCCTGCCTTTGAAACGAAACCGGCTTGCAATTTCAGGCAAAGCTAATTGGCGCTGGCGTCCGAAAGAGCGGCATCGAGCAAGCGACGGCACTCGACCAATTCATCAAGCGCGGCGCGCAGCTTGAGTTTCCCTTCGGGTTTCATGCCGCGCGGCGGTGGCGGAGCATGCCGGACAATCGGCTCTCGCCGCTCCGCAGGCTGCTCTTCGCTCGCGCGTTCGCGGTGACGCGACGAAGGGGCGGGAAAGAGCGAGAGGTCGGGCTCGGCTCGCTCGGTCGCTGACGTCACGGCAAAGTCATCGCTCTCCCCATCCTCGTCGGATTCCGGGGGCGGCGGTTCGGCACCGGCACGCCAAACGTTTTGGACGAAGGAGGGACCCTGTTCGCGCAGAATGCGCTGGACGCCGCGAATGGTGTAGCCTTCGCTGTAGAGCAGATGGCGCACGCCGCGCAGGAGATCGACATCCTCCGGACGGTAAAATCTACGCCCGCCGCCGCGCTTCATTGGACGGATTTGCGAAAACCGACTTTCCCAAAATCGCAGCACATGCTGCGGCACGTCGATTTCGTCCGCCACTTCGCTGATCGTGCGGAACGCTTCAGGCGCCTTATCCAAGACCCGTCCCCGTGATCTGACGCTGCAAATTTAGAACGCTACGACTTGCTTTCCTCCTCGGAGTTAATCCGTTGCTTGAGGATAGCGGACGGCTTGAAGACCATAACGCGACGCGGCGAGATCGGCACTTCCTTCCCGGTCTTAGGGTTGCGCCCAATGCGCTGCCCCTTCTTGCGCACGACGAAGGAACCGAATGATGACAATTTCACCGTCTCCCCGCGTTCGAGGCAATCAGTGATTTCCTTGAGCACAAGTTCTACGAGTGCGGCGGACTCGGTACGCGACAGGCCAACCTTTTGGTAGACAGCCTCGCACAGATCCGCACGCGTGATCGTTTTTCCCGCCATGGCCAGCCCCGCCAAGCACGGCGATCGACTAACATCGACCAATATCGTGCTGAATTATCAGTGATATTAGCTTGTTGGCAGAGACGGGGTCAACGGCCTTTGGGGCCTGCGGCGACCTGCCCTGACGACCAGTAAGCCTGGGCCGCCGGCCTACCAGCGCACCAGCGCGGCACCCCAGGTGAAGCCGCCGCCCATAGCCTCTAGAAGCAGGAGATCGCCGCGCTTGATCCGGCGCTCGGCAAGCGCATCGGCAAGCGCCAGCGGAATAGAGGCCGCCGAGGTATTACCGTGGCGGTCCACGGTGGTGACGATTTTCGCCGACGCGATGCCGAGCTTGTGCGCCGATCCGTCAATGATTCGCTTGTTGGCTTGATGCGGAATGAACCAATCGATGTCCTCGGCGGTGTAGCCGGTCGCCTTGAAGGCATCTTCGACCACGTCGGTAATCATCGCCACCGCGTGGCGAAACACCTCGCGTCCTTC
>JASHVC010000837.1 GCA_030039655.1 Xanthobacteraceae bacterium
AGGCCCCCGGCAAGCTCGACCGCGGCGTTGGAGACGTAGCTGGCAAACAACGTTCCGGCGCTCATGCCGATGATCGCGCCGGGGATCAGCACTTTCAGATTCCATGCGCTCCAGGTGCGGCGATAGGTCCACACCGATATGGCGTCCTGAGTGACCAACAGGGGCAGGATGATGGCGGCGCCTTGCAGGATCGGCACGCGCAACGTCAACAGCGGCACGGCGATCATGCCGAGTCCGGCAAAGCCGCCTTTGCCAAGACCGAGCAGGATCACGGCGGGAATGGCCAGAAGGTAGAAGATGGGATCGGTGATCACAGGCGAGAGGCGGCTAGTGAAAGGAGGGTAGCGAATAGGGCAAATGACGATCGGATTGAAGGGGTCCTGCCATTCGCTATTCGCTACTCACCATTCGCTCTCGACGTTATAGTTGCTCGGAGGACACGCCATGGACGTCCGTTCGAGCCGCTATCACGAGGTCTACGCGCGCTGGCAGCGCGACCCGCAGGGCTTTTGGGGCGAGGCGGCGCAAGACATCGATTGGTTCGAGAAGCCCAAGACGGTGTTCGATGCCAGGGCCGGCATCTACGGCCGCTGGTTCGTCGGTGGCGTCTGCAATACCTGCTTCAACGCTGTCGATCGTCAGGTTGATGCCGGGCGCGGCGATCAGATTGCCATCATTTACGATTCGCCCGTCACCGGCAGCAAACGCACGCTCACCTATCATCGCCTGCTGACCGAAACGCAGGTGCTCGCCGCGATCCTGCGCGACTTCGGCGTGGAGAAGGGCGATCGCGTCGTTCTCTACATGCCGATGGTGCCGGAGGCGCTGGTGGCGATGCTCGCCTGCGCGCGCATCGGCGCCATCCATTCGGTCGTGTTCGGCGGCTTCGCGGCGCGTGAACTCGCCACCCGCATCGACGACGCCAAGCCGAAGGTGATACTCTCAGCCAGTTGCGGGATCGA
The DNA here is from genome assembly GCA_030039655.1 of Xanthobacteraceae bacterium. The sequence goes on from JASHVC010000837.1 coordinate 963, forward strand.
GCCCGGCCGCGTCGTCGCCTATAAGCCGTTGCTCGACGAGGCGATCACACTCGCCGCACACAAGCCCGATGCTTGCCTGATCCTGCAACGTCCGCAGCTCGAAGCCGCGATGGTCGCTGGCCGCGATCACGACTGGGCGTCGAAGCGCGACTATGCGCTGGTTCACGCGCGCTCGGTCTATAATTGCGTGCCGGTCCTCGCCACCGACCCGCTCTACATTCTCTATACGTCAGGCACGACCGGAAGGCCGAAGGGAGTCGTCCGTGACAACGGCGGCCACATGGTCGCGCTCAAATGGACGATGAAAAATCTCTACGGCATCGATCCAGGCGAGGTGTGGTGGACCGCGTCCGATATCGGCTGGGTGGTCGGCCACAGCTATATCGTCTACGCACCGCTGCTGCACGGCGCGACATCGATCCTTTACGAGGGCAAGCCGGTTGGCACGCCGGACGCCGGCGCGTTCTGGCGGGTAGCCTCCGAGCACGGCGCCGTCGCGTTGTTCACTGCGCCCACCGCATTCCGCGCGATCAAAAAGGAAGACCCGCACGGCAAGCTGCTCAAGCAATACGACCTGTCGAAATTCCGTACCCTGTTCCTCGCCGGCGAGCGCGCCGATCCCGCCACGCTTGAGTGGTCGGAGGCGATGCTGAAAGTGCCGGTGATCGATCACTGGTGGCAGACCGAGACCGGTTCGCCGATCGTGGCGGATCCGGTCGGTCTTGGACTTCTGCCGATCAAGCATGGCTCGCCCACGGTGCCGATGCCTGGCTACGACGTCCGTGTTGTAGACGAAGCCTGCAAGGAGGTGCCGTCAAACACGATGGGTTCGATCGTCATCAAGCTGCCGCTGCCGCCGGCGTGCCTGCCGACGCTCTGGCAGGACGACGCGCGCTTTGAGGAAAGCTACCTCACCGAATTTCCCGGCTATTACAAAACCGCCGATGCCGGCTTCAAGGACGAGGACGGCTATCTGTTCGTCATGGGCCGCACCGACGACATTATCAACGTCGCCGGTCACCGACTCTCCACAGGCGGCATGGAGGAAGTGCTGTCGTTCCATCCCGATGTCGCCGAATGCGCCGTGCTCGGCATCAAGGACGAGCTGAAGGGCGAGGTGCCCTGCGGCTTCATCGTGCTCAAATCGGGCGTCAACCGCCCGCCCACGGAAATCGAGAAAGAGTGCGTCGCGCTCATCCGCGAAAGGATCGGGCCGGTCGCCTCATTCCGTCTCGCCATCACGGTGGGGCGCCTGCCGAAGACCCGCTCCGGCAAGATCCTGCGCGGCACCATCAAAAAGATCGCCGACGGCGACAACTGGACCATGCCGGCGACCATCGACGATCCCGCGGTTTTGGATGAGATCGATAGTGCGCTTAAAGGGAAGGGCGTCGGAGCCGGTGCAGGCTGATTGTCGCTAATCTCGCTACGCTTTGCTCACCTTACGTACGGCTCAGAATCCGCTTCAGTCCGGCGTTAATCGGTGATTGCTAGCCTTTTCATAGGTCCTCCCATTCGCTTTTGGGACACCGCGGCCTATCTCGCGCGTTGATGAGCATGTTGCGTATTGCCGGACGACTACTCGTGTTTGGGCTCACGATCGCGTCGGCGCCGGCCTACGCGGAGCCGCCTGCGTCGGCGCCCGCACCGAGCGCGCCGCCGGCTCAACAAGTGCAGCAGCCCGCGGGACCCAATCATTCTCCGCCCACGGCCGAAGACATCTGCCATGCGATCGAACAGGACGCCGCCGAGAATGAACTGCCGGTGGAATTCTTCGCCCGCGTGATCTGGCAGGAGAGTCGCTTCAACGCCTCGGCAGTGAGTCCGAAGGGCGCGCAGGGCATCGCGCAATTCATGCCGCGGACCGCGGATTTCCGTGGGCTTGCCGATCCATTCGAGCCGATCGCAGCGCTGCATCACGCGGCGAGCTATCTCAATGACCTGCGCAAACAATTCGGCAATCTCGGTCTTGCCGCCGCGGGCTACAACGCCGGCCCCGGACGGGTCAGCGCCTGGCTCGCAAAGCAGCGCGACTTGCCGAGCGAGACGCGCAATTACGTTGCGATCATCACTGGCTGGACCGCCGATGAATGGGCATCGTCCACGCCGCCGAAAGCATCGGAGACCACGATCCCGCAAGGCGCGCCGTGCACGCAGCTTGCCACGCTGATTTTGGCGAAGCCGAAAGATGCACAGCGCATTGCCACCTACGTGCCACCTTGGGGCGCGCAGTTCGCCGCTGATGTATCAGAGAGCGTCGCCTGGGCCACTTACCGAAGAGTGCAGCAGCGCTTCGCCGTATTGATCGGCAGCCGCCAGCCCATGGTCCTGCGCGGCCGACTGCCCGGAAGAGGCTTCGCCCCACGCTACCTGATCCGCATCGTCGACAACAGCAGGACCGCTATGGAGAACCTCTGCGAGAAGATAATCGCCGCGGGCGGCGGTTGTGCGGTGCTGCGTAATGGACCTG
>JASHVC010000838.1 GCA_030039655.1 Xanthobacteraceae bacterium
CCCAGGCCGATTCGGATTTGCTTGGCGTTCGGCGCGATTGCAAAGGCTTCGCCGACCTTATCACGCAGGTCTGGGGCAACGCCGGTCTTCCACAGACTGATTTGGCCGTTGCCCTCGACTAGGCCGAAGGCGGGGTCGCGCGCCGAAACCGCGATGGCATCGCCACAAGGCTGCAGGCTGGAGATGGTATTGTCGCCGAGTGGCAAGACAACGCCGAGCCGCTTGCCGTCGCGATCAAAAGTTAGAAGCCGGGTTTTCAGACCGCCCTCAAATTGAGCCTGATAACGGCCGCCAGCGACGAGGTGCGCGCCGTCGCTGCTCCAGACAACGTTGGAAAGATCGCCGTTGTCGACACCTTTCGTATCGGCACTGAAGCGGAAATTGAGCGTCGCCGCGTTGTAAATCTCGACCTCTGTTGAATCATCGAACCCTACCGCGACCAGCTTGCCACTGGGATCAACCGCGACCGAATATGGTCGCTTGCCGCCTTTGGCCGCGATCTCCCGCTCCTTTTTGAAGTCCGGCGCGGCCCCATATTGCCTTAGCTTCCCGTCCCAGGAGACCGTGAAGAGGCGCCCATCCGGCGCAAATGCGGCACCGTAGCTGCGGCCAGCATAATTCTTATCCTCCAGCGCAATCCGCCAACTTTGCACCTCGATCACATTGAGAACGACGCCACCACCAGCAGTCGTGGCCGCCAGCCAGCGGCCGTCGGGCGAAAAGGCGAGGTGATCGATGACACCGAATGGGCCAACACGGGCGCCTAGCGCGCCGGTCAACGAGTCGAAAATATAGACATACATCTCACGAGCGTTTTCCCATTGGGCGTCATACCCTCCTGCGGCGACCCAGCGTCCATCCGGCGAAACAGCTGTCGCGTAGATTTTGCCGCCATTGTCGGGTCCGATCGGCACACGCAGTGTGTGTAGCAATCGTCCATCTGGCAGCGACCAGACACGCACGGTTTTATCGTCCGAGCCCGTCGCTGCGATGCGGCAAGTTCGGTCGACGCCGATCTGTTTAATTGGCGCGGCGTGCATGCCAGTCTCGATACGCAGCACCGGGTCTTGCGATGGACAAGCTTTTACTGCCGCTGCCAGCGCCAGGCTCGCTTGCCCATCGTTCGCGCCCTGATAGCAGCCTTCGGTGGCAAGCCGCTGCTGCAGTGCCTTGATGTCAACAGCGCTCATGCTGGCGAGGTCGTTTTCTTTCTTGGCAAGATCGTTCGCCTGCGCAAGATTGTTTTGAGCCGGAGCAAATCCCTGTTCTGCAGCTCTGCGGAACCAGGCGACAGCCTGCCCGAGATCAATAGGGACGCCCAGGCCATTCTGATACATCAAGCCCAAGTTTCTTTGAGCCGGCGCAAACCCCTGTTCGGCAGCTTTTCGATATTGGTCGACTGCGGCGGTAAGGTTCTGAGCTTTCTGATAGGCACGCCCAAGCTGAAAAATCAGCCTGTAGTCCCTTGGAAATTGGCGGACTGCGGCTTCGCACGCCGGAACTGCAAGGCGAGGGTCCAACTTTTCGAACGAAACACCGTCGCCTTTGCGCTGCGGATCGAAATCTGCCGCCGCGTAGGTATCACAGGCCAAAGTGGCACGCTCAGCAGATGCTAAATTCGGCCTATAGACTCCGGCACCTGCAAGTAAAGCCGCAAAAACACATGTGCTTGAAAAGTTATGGGTCATCGCCGAGGCCCTCGCCCATGCCGGGAGTGTAGGCGGAAGCTTCACCAGTCACAACGAGGCCGTGTTTACATCGATATAAGAACTTGAATTTATGCGTCGCTTCTAGAGTTGAGCAAACCGACTACTGAATGTTTTTGAACGAATCTGAAGCGACTGACCTGTTTCGACGGTCGCGTCTCGGTCTTGCGCCGAACTGCGCCTCGGCCCCACTGGTCGGCGCGTAGCCAATTGGCCTACGGCTCGCAGACTTACGGCACCACCGGGACATTACGCCACGCACCTGAGAGCAAAGCCGCGCAACTGGTCACGTCAAATCGGACCTTGCTGTTCGTGGCTGCCGACGAGCAGCTGTTTATGCCTCGCATTTGCTGCACCGCATTTTGGTCGAAGCTGGCACTTTGCGAAACCTTGCGCGTGAGCCCACTTGGTCGAAGTTGAACGCGTAGCTGACGTCGTTAGGGATTCCAACCTAGCGCATTGCGGCTCGACCGCCGACCTGCTTGCGATTATACCGAGAGCGAAAGAAGGTAATGAAGTGAATTGCCTTGCGGGAGGGGAAAACATGTCCAAGTTCGTATACGGGCGCTTGCTCATAGCAGCCGTCGCTCTGATGGTGGCTTGCAGTTCGTTGAGCGCACAGCCGGTCGGCGGGACCAAAGTCGGTGTTCTGACCTGTAGAACGTCGGCAAGCCTCGGCCTCCTGCTTGGCTCGCATCAAAAAATTGGATGCAGCTTCAGGCCCGACGGCGGCACAACGACTGAGCATTACGAGGGGCACATCAATCGCCTTGGACTCGATCTCGGCATCAGGACTGGCGGCGTAATGGTTTGGGGCGTATTCGCCCCAACGCACGGATTTCATCACGGTGCGTTGGCCGGCAAATATGTGGGCGCCAGCGGCAGTGCTTCGCTCGGTCTTGGGGTTGGGGCCAACGCTCTTGTGGGCGGATCGCACCGCTCAATCGCATTGCAACCGCTCTCGGTCGAGGGACAAAGCGGCGTAAATCTCGCTTTGGGCATTGCGGGGCTCACCTTGCGGTGGGTTCACTAAGGCGCTTTCGACGATACGAAACTAAAGGTTCGCGCCGCGCACCGTCAATTTTCCGCCTTGATGCCCGCGGCCTTGATGACCGGCCACCACTTGTCGATCTCGGCCTGGTTATAGGCCGCGAGCGCCGCAGGGTTCTGCTGGTCGGGCGGGAAAATGACTTGCCCGAGCGTTTCCAGCCGCGCTCGCACGGTCGAATCGGCGAGCGCGGTCTTCACCGCCTGATCGAGGCGATCAACGATCTCCTTGGGAGTTCCTTTGGTCGTCCACAGGCCATGCCAGAATGGAAGGCTCACTCCGGGAGCACCCGATTCGATCGTGGTCGGAACATCGGGCAGTTTCGACCATCGCTTGTCCGACACGACCGCATATGCCTTGAACTTGCCCGCCTGCACGTACGGAAGAGATGCGGAAGCTTCCAAACAGGAGAGGTCGATCTGGCCGCTCAGCAAATCCTGGAAAGCCGGCGCGGCCCCACGGTAGGGCACATATTGAAACCGCACGCCGATCGCGTTCGAAAACGAGAGTGCCCCAAGCTGCGCGGCGCTACCGGTGCCCACGGTGCCGAAAGTTGTCGGCGAGGTTCTCGCCTTCAACCAAGGGATTAATTCGGCCATGCTATTTGGCGGCAACGCACTCTTGCCAAGGATTAACAATGGCGAGTAGGCCAGCAGCGAGACCGGCTGCAAATCCTTGATCACATCGAAGTCTAGTCTGTAGACCGCGGGCGAGCCGACATGGCTCGACCAATTGCCGACCTCGATCGTATAGCCATCAGGAGCGGCATGGACGAGACGTCCGGTGGCGATCGTGCCGCTGGCGCCGCTGGCCGTCTCCACAACGATCGTCTGGCCGAGTGAGCGTCCCATCGCATCACCCAGCAACCGCGCAAGCGCGTCGGTCGGACCGCCGGGCGGAAAGCCGACCAGCATGGTGATCGGCCGCGACGGATAGTTGTCGGCTTGTGTGGCGACAGCGCCGGACAGGATAGCGATCAACGCCACCGCGAGCGTGGCTTGTCTCATCGTGTTCCCCTTGGCGTCTCCCCACGCAACGATGGCACGAGCGATGTCGTGCTAAAAGGTCAGGAAGGCTGTCATGACGACGCGTGTGGGCGCAAGATTTCCGTTTGGGACAGGTCTTTGACGGCCGATTGACGCGCCCCATATACGGCCTGTAACCATCCGAAAATGTTCGCACTTTTTGAAAGACTGCTGACGCCGACCGCTGCGCCGGAGAACCCCGAGCCGCCGGCGAAGCTCATTCCGTTCCTGTGGCACTTTGCCCGCCAGGCGAAGTGGCTGTTCGCGGCCCTGTTCGTGGTCGAACTCAT
>JASHVC010000839.1 GCA_030039655.1 Xanthobacteraceae bacterium
GCATCACCGGAACGAACTGGGCAACGATGATGATGATTGCCCCGTGTTCCAGGAACAGATACTGCCCTAGCTTGATACGCGGTTCGGTGATCCGAACGTAGGAGCCGTAACGCAGAAGTAACCAATAACCAAATTTCGCGCCGATCAAGTAGCCGAGTATGCGCCCAACAAACGAGGCGCATGTCGCCGTCATGATGACTTCGATGATGTTCAGCTCGTGCGTGCGTCCAGCAATAACTGAGCCGACGACGAGTGCGGTCTCGCCGGGCAGCGGCAGCCCGACGCTCTCCAAACCGATAAAGCCCGCGACCACGAGCAAGCCGTACGTATGGATGAGATGGGCGACGGCGTGCATAGATCGCGGATCCGAATACCGTTCCTTTACACAGGTTTTTACGGAAAGAGAACTCCTTGACACCTTGCCGGCAGTTTTTGCAGCAGAGACAGAACGTCGCTTGCCGTTGCTGATTTTCTGGTCTTAACCATACCCACGATGGGCCACTGATATATCCCGCTCTGCCCTGAGTCTGGACATTCATATGTACAGGGATTTGCGCCAATTTATCGACTTGGTCGACAAACTCGGAGCTTTGCGGCGGATCGACGGCGCCGACCCACACTTCGAGATCGGCGGCATTACCGAGGTTGCCGCCGGCTTGCCCGATTGTCCGGCCCTCCTGTTTGACAACATCAAGGGCTACAAACCGGGCTTTCGCGTCTTTACCAACGCTACCACCAACGTGCAACGGGCAGCGCTGGCGTTGGGTCTCGATCCCGCACTGCGGCCGCTCGACGCACTCAAAGCCTGGATGGAGAAGCGCAAGACTTTGCGGCCGCTGCCGCCCACTCCGGTGGGCAAGGCAGCGTTTCTTGAAAAGTCCCTTGCGGGGTCCGCGGTAGACGTTGCGCGCTTCCCGGCGCCGACCTGGCATCGGCAGGATGGCGGACCGTTCATCGGCTCGGGATCGCTGGTGATCATGCGCGATCCAGACGAAGGCTGGATCAACGCTTCAATCTATCGCGTCCAAGTGCACGGCCCTGACAGGGTCACCGTGCAGTTCGATCACGGTGGCAGGCACGGCGCGCTCATCGCCAACAAATATTGGCAACGAGGAGAAAGCTGTCCGGTCGCCGTGGTTCACGGCGAGGATCCGGCGCTGTTCATCTCAGGGTTCGAGTATCTGCCCGACGGAAAATCGGAATATGAGTTTGCCGGCGCCATCAAAGGCGCACCTATCGAAGTATGCGACGGCCCGCAGACTGGTCTGCCGCTTCCCGCCTCCGCCGAGATGATCTTTGAAGGTCGCCTGCTGCCGATGACGGAGGTGACGCTGCCGGAAGGGCCGTTCGGCGAGTTCACCGGATACTATGCGGCTGCGGCGCGTCCCGGCCCGGTAATGGAGGTGACTACTATCCATCACCGCAACGATCCGATCTTGCTCGGCTCGCCGCCCATGAAGCCGCCGCGCTTTCATTTCGGTCTGCCGTTCCGAGCGGCGACAATCTGGGGGAATCTCGAGGCCGCGGGGGTCACCGACGTGGTCGGTGCGTGGCAGCACGTGTCGCAACTCATGACCGTGGTCGCGTTGCGCCAACGCTACGATGGCCATGCGAAGCGTGCGGTTTTGGTCGCGGCGGCGCACAGCTACATGGCGCGCATCGTGGTAGTGGTGGATGAGGATATCGACCCCTCCAACCTTGCCGACGTCATGTGGGCGGTGACGACCCGCTGCGAGCCGGCGGAAGGCATCGATATCATCCGCAACGCCTGGAGTTCGGCGCTCGATCCGCGCATTCCACCCGACGAGAAAGAACGTGGCGTCACTTCGCACTCGAAGGCGCTGATCAATGCCTGCCGCCCGTTCGGCTGGCTTGACAAGTTTCCTCCGCCCTCGGCGCTTTCAGCCGATGAGGCGCGAGAGATCGAAGAGAAGTGGGGGAAACTGCTGGGCGCGAAGCGGTAATCCATACTTGTCATGCCCCGCGCAGGCGGGGCATCCAGTACTCGCAACCGCAGCAGAACGATTTCTCGGCCAGAGATTACTGGATCATCCACCTTCGCGGATGATGACAGCAGGATAGTCATTCCACCGCGTTGGCCGAAGTCAAACTGTCGATCAGTGACGAGCGGTACAAAAATTTCCTGTGCCGCGAAATGTCCTCGGACGTGCGCCGCAATTCGTCCAGGTGCTGACGGCGGATCGCCGGATCCTTCTCTTCCAGCTTGCGCTTGTTCTCGATGGTTTGCGCCTGCACGTAATCGACTTGCGCTTTGCGGCGCTGGCGCGTGTAGCGGTCCAGCACGCTCGCATCGGCGCGGCCGAACCAGACATCGGACAGCTTTTCGGCCAGATTGACGGCGTCGTGGATGCCGCCGTTCATGCCCATGCCGCCGATCGGGTTGTTGACATGGGCGCAGTCTCCGGCAAGCAGCACGCGGCCCTTGTTGAAAGTCTCGGCCACGCGCTGGTGCACAGCGTAAAGCGCGCAGTAGGGAATGTCGTAATCGCCGCTCTTCTGATGGATGCGTTGCAGGCGCCGCTGGATGCCTTCCATGCTCATCGCCTCTTCGTCGGTCTCCGATTCCGGCACCGGAAGCACGCCACGCCAGATTCCGGGAGGGCCGTAGCCCTTGACCTTGAACAGGTTGAGCCACTCGTCGGGATCGAAGAAGTAATTCCGCGTGCAATAACCCTTGCCGGTGGCGCCGAAATCGAAAGTGGTGCCGATTTTGATGAAGCGCTCCGGCCAGGTGAATCCCTCGAAATGAATTCCGGCCAGGCGGCGCACCGCGCTGCTGCCGCCGTCGGCGCCGATAAGATATTTGCCGCGCAACGTTTCGCTTTCGCCGGCCGCGTTGGTGACGGTGGCCTCAACGTCGTCGCCGGTCTGCGAGAGACCGATGAGCTTGGTCGAGAAGCGCACCTCGCCCAGGCCGCTTGCCTTGATGTAGGGAAGAGCGGCGTGCACCAGTTTGTACTGCTCCCATTGCACGACGTACGGATAGGGCACCTCGCCCCTGAGCAGGCTGATGTCGAAGACGGCGATCAGTTCGCCGGTTTCCCGGTTGCGGAAATGGAACAGCGGCGCCTGCATGCCGCCTGATGCGTCGTCGGAGAACATCTCCTTTTCCAGCCCGAGGTCGACCAGCATCTCGACTGTCGGTGTGTGGATCGTGGCGGCGCGCTGATCCTCGGCGGCGTCAGGCAATTGCTCTATGAGCGTGACCGGAATGCCTTTCCGGACCAGGGCGAGCGTCATGACGGCGCCCACCGGCCCGCAGCCGGAAACGATCACCCGACTGTCTTTGTCCGCCATCGTCTGGCTCACACTTTCGAAATGTCGAACACCGAGGGGTGGAACAGCTCTTCCACTTTCACTTTGCGGTCGGCGAGGCCTTGTTCGTGGATGTATTGAGTCAGCGCCTCGATCTCGGGAAGATTTTCCTGAATCCCGTATTTCCAGAAATCGGGGCCCATAATTGCCGCGGTCTCATTGGTCTCAGCTTCGAGCCACGGCAGCGTCACCATCAACGCATTGACGTCGCGCAGGTCGATCATAGCCAGCGCCTTGGCTTCGACGAACGCCTTGTAGACGCTGGTGGCGAGCCACGGATATTGCTCGGCGAGTGTCTTGCGGATACCGATCAGATGCATGATTGGGAAGAATCCGGTCTTCTTGTAGTAGGCCTGCTCGGCTTGGCGCGTGTTCGGAAACAGCCGCACGATGTGTGGCTCGCCGCGCAGGAATGACGATGGCGCGCGCGCCGTGAACAGCGCGTCAAGCTCGCCGTCGCGCAACATGCCGACCAGCGTCTTGTCGTGGGGGATCGCTTTGAGATCGAGGCCGGGTATGGGCTTGAGCGGCGTACGTTCCTCGCGGCCGGCTTCCTCCTGGCCGCCGCTGCGCCAATGAATCTCCGACGGCTTCACGCCGTACTCGTGCTGCATCATGCCGCGCATCCAGACCACCGCGGTGATCTGATATTCGGGCACGCCGATGCGTTTGCCGCGCAGGTCTTCGGGCTTGTTGATGCCAGCATCCTTGCGGACGTAAATGCCGGAATGGCGGAAAATGCGCGACACGAAGGCCGGCACGCCGACATAGGCCGAGTTGCCGGTCGAGACTGTGCGGATGTAGCTCGAAAACGAGATTTCCGAGACGTCGAATTCCTGGAATTTGAAGGCGCGGTGGAAGATCTCCTCGGGGTACATCGGCAGATACGTGACCGCGCAGCCCTCGACCTTTACGCGTCCGTCCCTGATTGCGTTCGTGCGGTCATACCTGCCGCAAGCTATTGTTATAGGCACGTCGACCATCGGGTCTCCTCTCGTTACACTCTTCGGCAGCGCGTTGAGCTAAGTCGCAGCGAAGCTAACGGCATATTCTGAACCTGTGAAGCGCGCACAGCGATCATGCGGCGACAGCGGCACGTTGCGGTAAGGCGCACCGCTGAGTCTTTCTTGCAAGGAGCTTGCCATGGCTATTGACGGATTGCCGGTTGACGGATTGACGACGATTGCGAGCAGTCATGGGCCGAAGCAAACCATGGATCGGCTGGAGGCCGAGATCAAAGCCAAGGGCCTGACGGTGTTTGCGCGCATCGATCACGCAGCGGGCGCCGCACAGGTCGGCTTGCCGCTGCGGCCCACCGAAGTGCTGATCTTCGGCAATGCCAGAGGTGGTACGCCGCTGATGCAAGCCAGCCAGACGGCCGGGATCGATTTGCCGCTCAAATGTTTGGTCTGGCAGGACGAGGCCGGCAAGACATGGCTATCCTACAACGATCCAGGTTGGATCGCGCACCGGCACGGGCTCGGCGTAGCTGCTGACGCGGCCATCAAGGCCATGACAACTATGCTCGGCGCCGTGACCAAGGCTGCGGCTTCTTCATAGCTCCATCGCGTCTAGCGGCCTCGCTGGCGTCGCACCGCGCTTGTTGTTCACCGCTGCGAGCGATAATTTTGTGCGAAAAGGAGCAGAATCATGATGTCGACAGTGATCGGCGGCGCCATGCTGCCGCACGCGCCCCAGTTCTTCACCATGCCGGATACCGAGGACAAGGCGCTCGTCGCCCACGTGCGCGAGGTAGCGGCCGACATCGGCAAACGTCTGCGCGGGCTCGAGCCCGATCTTTGGATCATGTTCTCCAACGATCACGCCGAGCAGTTCTTTCATA
>JASHVC010000840.1 GCA_030039655.1 Xanthobacteraceae bacterium
AAGATTTACGGGTTGGCGGCGCTGCGGCTCGGCTGGATGTTTGGTCCGGCGCACATCGTCGATGCGGTCAACCGGATCCGTGGCCCGTTCAACGTCAGCGACGGCGCCATCGCGGCTGGCGTCGCGGCGATCGAGGACGTCGAGCACCAAACGCGTTCGCGCGACCACAACACGCGTTGGCTCGCGTGGCTGACGGAGGAGATCGGCAAGCTCGGTCTGAAAGTGACGCCGAGCGTCGCCAATTTCGTCCTTATCCATTTTCCGCAAGCCAAGGGCCGCACCGCTAAGGACGCCGACGCGTTTCTCACCGCGCGCGGTCTCATCTTACGCCAGACCACTGCCTACAAATTGCCAAACGCGCTGCGCTTGAGCGTCGGCACCGAAGAAGCGAACCGCCTCGTCGTCGCCGGGCTTAGGGACTTCTTGGCAAAACCGGCATGACGCTGTGACAACGAAAGGCGCATCCGCTCCGTTGTTCAACCGACTGGCGCTGCTCGGCGTGGGCCTGATCGGCTCCTCGATCGCGCGCGCGGCGCGGGCGCAAGGCACGGTGCGCGAGATCGTCGCCACCGCGCGCTCGGCCGCGACCCGGCGGCGCGTCGCCGAGCTTGGGCTCGCCGATCAGGTCGTCGAAACCAACGCTGCGGCCGCAACCGGAGCCGATCTGATCATCGCCTGCGCGCCGGTCGGAGCCTGTGGCGAGATCGCGCGCGAAATTGGCGGCCATCTCAAGCCCGGCGCTGTGGTATCCGACGTCGGCTCGGTGAAGGGCGCCATCGTGCGCGACATGGGCCCCCACCTGCCGGCCGGCGTGCATTTCGTTCCCGCCCATCCGGTCGCCGGGACCGAGCATTCCGGTCCGGACGCCGGGTTTGCCGAACTGTTCGTCGGCCGCTGGTGCATCCTGACGCCGCCGGAAGGCACGGACCAAAATGCGGTCGATCGGCTCGCCGCGTTTTGGCGCGCCCTCGGCGCGAACGTCGACACCATGCGGCCGGATCACCACGATTTGGTCCTGGCGATCACCAGTCATTTGCCGCACCTCATCGCCTACACCATCGTAGGCACGGCCGACGAGTTGGCCGAGGTGACGCGCTCCGAGGTGCTCAAATTCTCCGCCGGCGGCTTTCGCGACTTCACCCGCATCGCCGCCTCAGATCCGACCATGTGGCGCGACGTGTTCCTCGCCAACAAAGATGCGGTCCTGGAGATGCTCGGCACCTTCAACGAGGATTTATCGAAACTCACGCGCGCCATCCGCCGCGGCGACGGCGAGGCTTTGTTTGCTCACTTCGCGCGCACACGCGCCATCCGCCGCGGCATCGTTGACATCGGTCAGGATTCGGCGGCGCCCGACTTCGGCCGCACCCATTCGGACTTGCCAGTCGAGCCGCTGCCGCGGCCCTATGCCGTATCGAGCGACGAGTGAAGGTTCAGCCGCGCGTCCGCACCGCCAACGCTTCCTTCACCGCACCGCGGAGCGACGCGACCGAGAATGGCTTGGCGATCACATCGTGGATCAGGGCATCGAGGCCGTGCGCGCGCTCGCGCTGATCGGCGTAGCCGGTCATCAACAGGATGGTGAGTTCGGGAAACTCACGGGCCGCGGCCATCGAAAGAGCGATGCCGTCCATTTTCGGCATGCGGACGTCGGTAAGGAGAAGATCGAATTGACCGCTATGCTTATTGAGCACATCGAGGGCTTCGGTGCCGTCGTGCGCCGTCTCGACCTCGTGGCCGTCATTAGCGAGAGCGCGAGCGCACATGTCGCATAACATGGACTCGTCTTCGGCGATGAGGATGCGCGCCATCGGATTACCGCACTTGTGCGACGATGTCGCGATGATCGTAGGCTGGTGGGCAGGATGAGCAGGCGATGAGCATCGGCAAATCGGCTTCGCAGCGGCTTTTCACCGAAATTAGCTGCAATCCGTTAACGGACCGGAAACCACGCCGTTCCCGCGACCCTATCCAGCCACCATCGTGTTAGACACTGCAGCAAAGGTCGAATTCGATCGATTGGCGCGGGGCATGCGCGGGGTCGGTCGTTTCGGGGAAACCGCGTGATCCTGTTCGAGAATGTCGGACTGCGCTACGGTATCGGGGCGGAGGTATTGCGCGACCTCAACTTCCGCATCGACGACAATTCGTTTCAGTTCCTGACCGGGCCGTCGGGCGCCGGCAAGACCTCGCTGCTGCGTCTCCTGTTTTTGTCGCTGCGGCCAACGCGCGGCCTGATCACCATGTTCGACCACGACGCCGCGACCCTGAGCAAAGACGGCCGGGCCACGCTGCGCCGCCGGATCGGCATCGTGTTCCAGGATTTCCGCCTGCTCGACCACATGACCACCTACGAGAACGTCGCGCTGCCGTTGCGTGTGCTCGGCAAGGACGAGGCGTCGTACCGGTCCGAGGTCGTGGAGCTGCTGGAGTGGGTCGGTCTCGGAAATCGCATAGACTCATTGCCGCCGATCTTGTCTGGCGGCGAAAAGCAGCGCGCCGCCATCGCGCGCGCCGTGATCGCCCGCCCTCAACTTCTGCTTGCCGACGAACCGACCGGCAATGTCGATCCCAACCTCGGCCAGCGCTTGCTCCGCCTGTTCATTGAGCTCAACAAGACCGGAAC
>JASHVC010000064.1 GCA_030039655.1 Xanthobacteraceae bacterium
ATCTTGCCGAGTTCGGTGCGGTTGTAGCCAGTCTCGACCATCACGGCGTAAACCACCGCCACGGACGTGGTGGAGAGCGCAATGCCGGCAATCTGCGCCTGCGGCCACGGCCAGCCAAGGCCGTAGCGGGCCAACAACAAACAGCCGATATATGGCGCAAAGAATCCCATCAGGCCGATCGACATGCTCGACCAGAAGTGCTTCTTGACGACATTGGGGTCGATGTCCGTGCCGGCTAGGAACGTGAGCACGACCGCGCCGACGCCGGCGATGTAGTTGATCCAAGGCGTCAGCGGCAGCCCGATGGTATTTCCCGCGATGGCGCCGACCACGATCTCGAACAGCGCCGCCGAGATCGTGATCCAAAGCGATGCCATGGCGGCGGCAAGCGCCAGCACCATCCACAATGCTGATTGAAACCAGACGTTATCCATCACCGATCTCCTTTTCGCGTGCCCAAGGTTGCGAGCCCAAGTTCGCGTACCCAAGGCACAAAAAAGACCCGCTCGTTGGCGGGTCGCGAAAAGCTCCCCACCGCTCTGGAATGCGGCAGGGGTCATCAGCTCTATTCGAGCGGTTTTGGGGAACCCCATCCCCATCGGGTCTCAACGGTTATATGGACTGAATCTATCGCACGTCAACCGGAGCCCGTTATCCGTGCTGGTGGTGTTTGGTTCCTTTGCGCTACTTCACGTCGGGATAGAGCCCGGAGGCTTTCACCACGGCGAGGCCCTCGACACGATCAGCCGGTAGCTCCTTGGCGAACTGTTCCGCCGATTCCAGGACCGGCGTGTGGCCGCGGCCGATCAGGAATTTCTCCTGAAAATCCGACTTGGATTCGACCGCGACGATGGCTTGGTTGAGCTTGTCGATCATCGGTTGCGGCGTGCCTGCGGGCGCGAAAATGCCGAAAAAAGTCGCGGCGATATGCTCGGTGTAGCCGACCTCTTTGAACGTCGGAATGTCGGGCGCCAGCGGCGAACGCTTGTCACCGTCAATGGCAAGTCCGACGACTTTTCCGTCGCGGATGAACGATATCACGTTGCCGATGCCGAAAATCGCGATCTGCGTGGTGCCGTTGAGCATGCTGGTGAGGGCATCGCCGCCGCCCTTGAACGGCACGCGCACGATGTCGGTGCCGTTCTTCTTGTTGAACTCTTCCATGAAGGCGACCTTCGACAGGGAGGGCGCCATGTAGTTGAAAGTTTTCGGCTTCGACTTCACCAGCGCTGCAAGCTCGGGAAACGTCTTGACGCCGAGTGAAGCGTTCACCGCGAAAACCTGGGTGAGATAATACGGCCGCGCCACCGGCACCAAGGCCTTCGATGGATCGAAGTCGGACGGGTAGATCACCGGATTGATCACGATCGTTTCGCCGGGAAGAATGCAGATGGTGTAGCCGTCCGGCGCGGAGTCGGCGCAGGCCTTGGCGCCGATGGTGCCTTCGGCCCCAGTGCGATCCTCGACCACGATCGAAGTCCCAAGCGCAGGTCCCATCTGATCGCCGAGCGCGCGCATGAAAAGATCGCTCAATCCTCCGGGCCCCTGCGATGCGATCGCCTTGATTGGACGATTTGGATAGTTCTGCGCACTCGACGGTAGCGGCAGTGCCGTGAGCACCAGAAGCGCAACAATTCGATACCAGCGGTGCATGGCGATTCCTTCCTGGTGATTGTCCGTGTGTTATGTTGTTGCCAACAACAATGCCGCGGCGGGGTCGCGACGAACATACGGCTTAAGCGCGCAGGCGTCACTCACAGCGGGCAGTTGCTGGACGTGCCAGCGCCGGGAGGCAAAAGGTGTCGGGCCATCGGATGAAGGTCGAAAAAGGCATCACGGTGACGATGCGCGATGGCGTTCGTCTTTCGCTTTGTGTTTACCGGCCGGATGCCGACGGCCGCTTTCCAGCGCTATTTGCGGCGTCGCCGTATCAATACGAAATGGACGAGGTTCCGGCCTATCCGTTGTTCCTCTGGCGCGAGACCGGCCCGGTCGAGTGGTACGTCGGCCAGGGCTACGCCTACGTGCATGCGGACGTGCGCGGCTCCGGCCGCTCCGAAGGCGAATTCGAGTTCATGGGGCTCAACGAGCAGCAGGATTATCTCGAGCTCATCGCCTGGATCGTGCGACAGCCGTGGTGTAACGGCCGCGTCGGCGGCATCGGGCAATCTTACTATGCAATGGCGCAATGGTTGATGGCGACCTACAACCCGCCCGGCCTCGCTTGCATCGCGCCTTACGATGGCCTGGTCGACCAGTATCGCGGCTCGAACTATCACGGCGGCATCTACTGCTCGTACCGTTCGGTCTGGTACACATCGCTGCGCGCCGACAATCAGCACCGTCTCGCTGGCCGGCATGGCCGCCCGCCGATGAAATTTGATCTCGTCGGCGAGATCATCAATCATCCACTCGACGACGAATTCTGGCGCCAGCGCTCGCCCTACTGGCGGCTCGACAAGATCAAGTGCCCGGTTCTGTCCATCGGCCATTGGGGCAAGATGGGTCTGCACCTGCGCGGCAATATTCTTGGCTACGAGGAGGTGAAAGCGCCGAAGAAACTCGCGGTCACCGGCGCGCGCAACACGTTTGAAGCGCACCGCATGTTCGACCAGATCGAATTTCACGAAAAGGAATTGCTGCCGTTCTACGATCTCCATCTCAAAGGCGCCAACAACGGCTTCATGGACGCTGAACCGGTGAAGCTGTTCGTCCGCGGCGCCAATGTTTGGCGTGCACAAGAGGAATGGCCGCCGAAGCGGGCAACTCCCATGTGTTATTACCTCCGCAAAGGCCCATCCGGCAGCGTGATGTCGCTCAACGATGGCGGCCTGTCGGTCGAAAAACCCGGAGCGGAGGAGCCGCCGACGAGCTACACCTATCCGGACTGGGAGTGGGTCAACGGTGTTGCCGTCATCGGGCCGGACGGGCGCGTGGATCCGGTGCGGCGTGTGATCACGTTCGTGAGTGCGCCGCTTGAAGCCGATGTGGAAGTGATTGGACCCATCGTGCTCAAACTTTTTGCTGCATCGACCGCGATCGAC
>JASHVC010000065.1 GCA_030039655.1 Xanthobacteraceae bacterium
CGATGAGTGCGGCGAGCGATGAATAGCGGCTGAGCGCGGCGACGGCGAGCCAGACGACGCAAAAGGCAATCGCTGCGGGCCACGTGAGGCCGAGAAGCAGGCCGATATACGTCGCAACGCCTTTGCCGCCTTTGAACCCTAGCCAGACGGGGAACAGGTGGCCGAGGAATGCCCCGAGCGCGGCGCACATTGCCGCCTCGCGGCCGAGGAAGTAGTCGGCGATCAGGACTGCGACTGTGCCTTTGAGCATGTCGCCCAGGAGCGTTGCGGCGGCCAACGCCTTGCTGCCGGTGCGCAAGACATTGGTCGCGCCAATGTTGCCCGAGCCGATGGTGCGCACGTCGGGTGCGCCGGCGAGGCGCGTCACTAAGACGCCGAACGGAATTGAGCCGCAGAGATAACCAAAGGCGAGAGCGGCGAGAAATCTCAGCACGATCACCCCATTCATCGTCCGTCGCCGCGCGTTCGCGACTTGAATTTATTTCCTGGAGTAGCTCGGCGGCCCATACGCCAATGGCTTACCTGCTGATCCGTTGACCGAGTGCATTGGCCTAGCTTACTTGGGCCTTCTTGCCGTTGTCGCGGAGATGGAATCCGGCTCCGGCCGCTTCGGCATCGCTACGATGGATAACAAAGTGTTTCAGCTTCTCGCTTGGCACACCCAACAGAGTTTCGAGGCCCGGCGAGAAGGTTTTGCGGGTCGTGTCGGCAACGACGAACTTGGCGGCCACGTCTTCCTCCACATCGGTTTCGCAGTAGACGCATCGTAATTTGCAGTGCTGTGGGGAGGGCGCTTCGATCACATAGAACTTGTTGGCCGCGTATTGGCGTTCCGCAGGATCGGCGACGATGCAATTGGCATTGCCGCATTGAACGCCGGTGCCGATGGGTTGAGCGTAGACCGGATATTCCGGCTTGGCGAAGCCGCCGGGAAATTGGTGCAGAGATTTGTTCTGATGCAAATGGAGTAGGAGCGAGATCAGGGCCATCCGCACAGGCACGCCGTAAGCCGCCTGTTGGAAATACACTGCGCGGCGATCGCTATCGAACGAAGCATCCAGCTCGTTGACGCGGGGCAGCGGATGCATGACGCTTGCTTCGGAGAACTTCGGTTCGCCCAGGAATTTCGCGTCGATTTTGGGGTAGGGCCGCTCCTTCTCCGGCCAGCGCTCCTTCTGGAAGCGCGTGACGTACACAGCGTCAATTTTCTTCTGTAGCACGCGGCCGTAATCCACCTCAGGCTCCGCGTAGAGCGAGAGCTGATGCGGTTGATCGGCGGTGACGTAAAGTGCATCGATAGCGCCACTATCGGGAGCATTCATCTGTCCCGGCGTCTTGGAGACCATCCGGCTGTGAAACTCCTCACGCAGCCGGCGGTCGACGTGCGGGGGCAGTTCCATGCCGGGCGCCGGCAACGGGTCGATGGTGGCGCCGAAGCGGGCGAGTGCGTAGACAAATGAATGAATCGTGCGGCTGCCTTTGAGATCGCCCGCGATGGCGACTTTCATGTTGCGCAAGTTCTTGTTCTTCGCGCGCAGCGTAAAGAGATCGCACAGCGTCTGCGTTGGGTGCTCGTGGCTGCCGTCGCCGCCGTTGATCACTGGGATCTGCGAATACTCGGCGGCGAGCCGCGCGGCGCCGTCGCGCGGATGGCGGATCACCACAATGTCGGCGTAGTTGGAAATGACCCTGATCGTGTCGGCGAGGCTCTCGCCTTTGGCGGCGGAACTGACCGCCGGATCGGCGCTAGTGATATTGGCGCCGCCGAGCCGTAGCATTGCGCTCTCGAACGAGAGCCGGGTGCGCGTCGATGGTTCGTAGAACAGGCTTGCGAGAATGAACTTCGAGGCGAGGTTGGTGCTGCGTCCGACCCTGTAGGGAATGTTGTGGTCGGCGAGTTCGTGCAAAAAACCTTGGGCGACCTCGAAGATCGTTTCGATCTCCTTGTTACTGAGGTCGTTGATCGAAACGATATGGCGCGTGGACGGCTGGGCCTTCGTCATTAAAGCGCTGCTATGACCCAATCCGCGCGATCCGGCAAGCCCAGCCCGAAAGGGCCCGCTGGTGATGCACCGGAAACTATTCGCCGCCACAATGTTCCGGTCTAGGTTGTTACGGCGACTTCGCAAGAGGCTAATCGCGATGCCCCCTCGTACGTTCGTCGATAATTATGCGGCCTTCAATCAATCGCCGCCTTACGAGGACGTCGATCTTTTTTCCGCCGACGTGCCGCTCAAGGAAGCCGTCCGGGCAAACGGAGGCGATGGCGAATCAGCAGGCTTGGCCGAGTTCGGCCAGCGTTGGGGTAGCGCGGAAGTGTTCGCGCTCGGCCGCGAGGCTAACGAGAATCCGCCGAAACTCCATGTCTTCGACGCCTTGGGATTTCGCAGCGACACGGTCGAGTTCCACCCCGCCTACCATCAATTGATGCGCGATAGCGTCGCGGCAGGGCTCCATGCTTCCACGTGGACCGAGTCCGGCAAGCGCGCCGCGCCGCCTAGTGAGGTCGTGCGCGCCGCGCGCTTCTACATGACGGCCCAGGTGGAGACGGGACACTTGTGTCCAATCACCATGACGCGTGCTGCGCTTGCGGCTCTCGTCGCTGCGCCGGAGTTGGCCGGCAAGATCGTTCCGAAGGTTCTGACCCGCTCCTATGACGCAGATTTTCAGCCCTGGTGGGAGAAGGAGGGACTGACGCTCGGCATGGGCATGACCGAGCGCCAAGGCGGCACCGATGTGCGCGCCAACACCACGAAAGCCGCGCCTGCGGGCGATGGCTACTCCATCGACGGCGAGAAATGGTTCTTGTCCGCACCCATGTGCGACGCCTTTCTGGTGCTGGCGCAAGCACCGGGTGGGCTCACTTGCTTCCTCATGCCCCGCTTTCGCCCCGATGGTTCGGTGAACGGGTTGCGATTTCAGCGGCTGAAAGACAAGCTCGGTAATCGCTCCAATGCGTCGAGCGAAGTGGAGTTTGCCGACGCATTCGCCTGGCGTGTCGGCGACGAAGGCGCGGGCGTGCGCACCATCCTGCAAATGGTGCAGTTGACGCGGATCGATTGCGCTATTGCGTCGGCGGGACTTATGCGCATGGCGCTCGCGCAGGCGGTCCATCACTGCCGCTACCGGAAAGTCTTCCAGAAAGGACTCCTCGCTCAACCGATGATGCGTGCCGTGCTGGCGGACATGGCGCTTGATCTGGAAGGTGCGGTGGCGTTGGTGATGCGCGTTTGCCGCGCACTCGATCGCGCGAGTGCTGATCCGCGCGAGGCCGCCTATGCGCGTCTCCTC
>JASHVC010000066.1 GCA_030039655.1 Xanthobacteraceae bacterium
AAGGCCGCTCTCGACCAGGCCGTAGCAAAGAAGGCCCAGGACCAGGCGCTGTTGATCGACGCCCAGAAGGACCTGGAGCGATTCAAGACGCTGGTGGTCAAGAACGTCGAGACGCAGCAGAACGTCGATGCGCAACAAGCCAAGGTCGACCAGCTGAAAGCGACCGTCGACGCCGATCAAGCCGCCATCGAAGCGGCCCAGACCCAGCTCGATTTCACCACCATCGCGGCGCCGATCGACGGCGTGGTCGGTTTCCGGCAGATCGATATCGGCAATATTATTCATACCACCGACGCCAATCCGCTCACGGTGCTGACGCAGATCCAGCCGTGCGTGGCGGTGTTCACCCTGCCGCAGGACGACCTTGGACCGATACGGGAAGCGATGTTGCACGGCGAGGTTCAGGTCCTCGCCTACGATCAGGACGACGTGCAGCAGCTGGCGCAGGGCCATCTCTTGCTCATCGACAATCAGATCGATCAGGGCACCAGCACGATCCGGCTGAAGGCCGAGTTTCCCAATCAGGACGAGCGGCTGTGGCCTGGAGAGTTCGTGCGCATTCGTGTTCTCATCACGACGCGCAAGAACGCGGTGACCGTTCCGGCCGTCGCCGTGCAGCGCGGCCCGGACGGCTTGTATGCGTGGGTCATCAAGTCGGATAACACGGTTGAGCAGCGCCCAATCGAGGCGCTGACCGTCAACGAAAACTTGGCGGTCGTGACCAAAGGACTTTCGCCCGGGGAGCATGTTGTAACCGACGGCCAGTCGCGGCTTGACGTGGGAGTACACGTCGCCATCAAGCCCGCGCCGGCCTCAGCGCAATCGGCGGACAAGTCCTAAATGAACGTCTCCGAACCTTTTATTCGCCGGCCGATCGCGACGTCGCTGCTAATGGCCGCGCTGGCCCTGGTCGGCATCGTGGCGTTTCCGCTGCTTCCGGTCGCGCCGCTGCCGCAGGTCGACTTCCCAACGATTCAGGTCACCGCGACGCTGACCGGCGCCAACCCCGAGATTATGGGCGCCACTGTTGCGACTCCGCTGGAGCGTCAGTTCGGCCAGATCGCCGGCGTGACCCAGATGAGCTCGGTGAGTTCGCTGGGCTCGACGGTGATTACGCTGCAATTCGATCTCAACCGCAACATCGACGGCGCCGCGGGAGACGTGCAGTCGGCTATCACGGCCGCCGGACCGTACCTTCCGAAAAACCTGACCTCGCCACCGACCTACAAGAAGGTGAATCCGGCCGATTCACCAATCCTGATTGTGGCGGCTTATTCCAGCACCCTGCCGCTGCCTAAAGTCGACGACTTTGCCGAGAACGTCGTCGCCACGCAGGTTTCGCAGATTACCGGCGTCGCCCTGGTGGCCATCGGCGGACAGCAGCGGCCAGCCATCCGCGTGCAGGTCGATCCGGCAAAGCTGACGGCGCGCGGGCTGACAATGGAAGACGTGCGCAACGCGCTGGTGAATACGACGACGGATTCGGCCAAAGGCACCATGCTGGGCCGGCAGCAGAATTTCACCATCGTCGACAACGATCAATTGACCGAAGCCGCCCCGTACAACGATGTCATCATTGCGTATCGAAACGGCGCGCCGGTTCGCGTGCGCGACGTGGGTGTGGCCGTTGACGGTGCTCAGGACGTCACGCTGGGTGCACTGCATCGCGAGCAGAGGGCCGTGATGCTGCTCGTCTTCAAGCAGCCGGGCGCCAACGTCATCGACACGGTCGACAACATCAAGACCGCCCTGGCAGGTATGCACGCCGTAATTCCGCCAGGCATCCATCTGGACACCATCGTCGACCGCACGCAGACGATCCGCGCCGCCGTCAAGGACGTCGAATTCACGCTACTGTTGTCATGCGCGCTGGTTGTGCTGGTCATTCTGCTGTTCCTGCGTAGCATTCAGGCTACGCTAATTCCCGGCGCTGCCGTGCCATTGTCGCTCCTCGGCGCGACCGCGTTTATCTACCTTGCCGGCTTCAGCCTCGACAATCTCTCGCTCATGGCGTTGACGATCGCCGTCGGCTTCGTGGTCGACGACGCCATTGTGGTGGTGGAGAATATCTTTCGCCATCTCGAAGCCGGCACCACGCCGCTGCAATCCGCCATCAAAGGCGCGCGCGAGATCGGCTTCACCGTTATTTCGATCAGCATTTCGCTGATCGCCGTCTTTATCCCGCTATTGCTGATGAGCGGCATCGTCGGGCGGCTGTTCCACGAGTTTGCGATCACCGTGATCGCCGCGATCCTGGTGTCGGTCGTGGTGTCGCTGACTCTTACACCGATGTTGTGCTCGCGCTTTCTGGTCAGCGAACACGACCGTGAACATGGTCGCCTCTATCGGGCCGTCGAGTGGGGGTTTGACACGCTCCTGGGTGGCTACAGATACGGGCTGGACATCGTGCTGCGTCACCAATTCACGACGCTCCTGATCTTTCTGGCGACACTCGCCGTCACTGGCGTCCTGTTCGTGACCATCCCCAAAGGTTTCTTCCCGATTCAAGACACCGGGATGATCTTGGGCATTTCGGAGGCGGGCCAGGACGTCTCGCCGGACAAGATGATCGCGATCCAGCAGCAGCTGTCCGACATTATCGCGAAGGATCCCGATGTCGCCGACTTCGGCTCGTTCTTTGGCCCGAGCTATGGCAACACGCAGAACACCGGCCGGTTCGTCATCGGACTAAAGCTGCGTGACGACCGC
>JASHVC010000841.1 GCA_030039655.1 Xanthobacteraceae bacterium
AACCGAGTGATCACTCCTGGGAATTGATCGCACTTCGCCGGCGCTGCGGAACCAGCTATCGCGATTGCAGCCGCATCACCGCGGTGACATTCTCGCGTCTCGCTCTCTGTGCGCCCCTCGCTCTCTGTGCGCCCCTCGCGCCACGTCGCCGCATTGCAAAATGGACATCCTGAAAGAAACAAACCTTGGCTTCCTTGGCCGGAAGACGGCTGGGAAGGTTCGCGACATCTACGAGCGAAACGGCAAGCTCATTCTAGTCACTACGGATCGGCATTCTTCGTTCGACCGCATTATTGCGCACGTACCCTGGAAGGGGCAGGTGCTCAATCAGGTGAGCGCGTGGTGGTTCGAAAAGACAGAGGACATTGTTCCCAATCACGTGCTTTCGGTTCCCGACCCGAATGTGACGATTGCGAAGAAATGCTCGCCGCTGCCCGTTGAAGCGGTGGTGCGAGGGTACCTCACGGGCGTCACTGACACAGCGGCGTGGACAAGGTATTCGGCCGGCCAGCGCAATTTCGGCGGGACAACACTGCCCGAAGGTATGCACAAGAATCAAAAGCTACCGCAGCCGCTGTTCGATCCGACCACCAAAGAGGCAATACACGATCGGGCTCTCACACCACAGCAAATGATCTCCGAGGGCTTTATCACGTCGGAAATGTTCGATCGCGTCAGGGCAATGGCTCTTGCGCTCTTTACGCGCGGGCAGGAATTGACTGCACGCAATGGACTTCTGTTGGTCGACACCAAATACGAATTTGGCACCGACGAGTCGGGCGATCTCGTGCTCATCGATGAGATACATACGCCCGACTCATCGCGGTATTGGCAGCTCGACTCTTACGCAACGCGGTTTGCGGCGGGCGTAGAACCTGAGTATTTCGACAAAGAGTTCTTACGGCTGTGGTTCAAAGAGCACTGCGACCCATACCGGGACGCGGCCTTGCCGCCAGCACCGCCGGACCTCGTACAGGAACTCTCGCGCCGGTACATCGCCATGTTTGACCAGATCACAGGCACCAAATTCCACCACGGCGAAACACCCATCTTGCTGCGGATCGAGCGCAACTTGAAATCGCTTGCCCTTTAGAGGAGCATCTACCGCCCATTGCTAAGCCGTCTTTATGACCTCTGTTCAACGGACGAACCCAAGCGAGCTAATATGGACGGGTCTTTGTAGAATAATTCTCAGCGCCCTTCGCGATTTCAGGCACGCCCAAATGAAGGCGAAGAAATTTGCACTTTTTGCGCTGATCGGTGTCATGGCGCCCTGCGCGGAGCTTGCCGCGCACGCGCAGCCCAAACCGGCGGGGGACGCCAAGCAAGGCCGCGCTTTCGCGCTGGAGGCGTGCACAGGCTGTCACATCGTGGCAACGGACCAGCCCTTTAAGCCAATCTACGCGGGTGACGGCCATCCTCCGAACTTCAGAGACATCGCCAGCAAAACCGGTGTAACGGCTGAATCGTTGATCCATTACCTCGACACGTTGCCCACGATCCCAAGGGATTCCCTCATGGCGAACGCAGACCTTACACCCGAGCAGACGCGCGATGTGGTCGCATACATCCTTTCGCTGCGCGATAAGCAGCCACCGCCCGCACGCTAGAGTTCACAGAACGAAGCCGCCAGAAAATGAGTAGATTGCCATTTACATCAAAGAGGTCGAAGAACCTCCAGGCTTCATCTCGGCGCGGTCAGGCAGCGCGCCGTTCGCGTTGAAGGCCGTCAGCGCTCACGTCTTCCGATGCCTTGGCCGGGGTGGGGAAGGTATTGAGTTCAAGAACGCCATTCACCCAGACAACAGCTTGGGGATGATTGCCATTCTCGAATTTCACGAATTTCAGTGCCCCGACGCGATCGACGAAAAGGCCGCCGCGCGCCCCGCTTTTTTCCTGAGCCACCCAGTTTCCTTTACTGTCTTGGCCGATCATGAAGATCGGCGGCTGTAAGCACGAGGGCGGTTCGGCTGCTTTCTCAGTTTGTTTCATGGAACGCTCCTTTGGTGGATCAACCGGCGACAGCGATCATGCTCATACTTGACGCGCCGCAGCGCCATTGCCGAGACGGGCGCGGTGGCTTTGGCTTTTGATCAGTCAGTCGAGAGCCTTAGCAATCTTTTGGCAAAGCGCGTCGAGACCTGCTTTGTTTCCTGCAGCGATTTGCACATGGACCGCAATAACGCTCATAGGTTTGCTCTTATGTTTGCTGAGCCGCCGTCAATTTGCTCACAACCGCATATGAATTCGAGACGAGAAGACTCTTCTTGTCATAAGGGACGTATAGTAGCGTGAATGAACGTTGAAGCGACCGCAACCCGCATATTCCGCAGTGTTTCCGCTGGTCGACTGGGCCGCATCGTGGAATAGGGTCTTGGCTTCCGATGTTGTTGTAGCGTTGGTCCTAGTCCCCTCAATGTCGGGGGCGGCCTTGCTGGGGTTCTTCACCATCCCGACAGTTTGAGAAAAGGCAGGAAGCACCGAATGAAACACGTCATTCTTGCGACGGCCGCCGCCGTGCTGCTGTTGAGCATCGCGAGCGCCAGCGAACTTGGGACGAAAATTGCCATGGGGCCGACAAGCGCCGCGCATTTCCCGACCAACCAGCCGCGTGGCACCTCCTCGCCCAGTTGCACGCTACCGGACAACGAGTGTCCCCCGGGCCACAAAGCCCTTGGGCATATGTATAAGGCGCACAAGCCTCCGCATCGCAAGCACTCCCAAGATTAATCAGTCTTTGCAACGATTTACGCCGCTTGAAAGCGCGCCGATCTTTATGGGATTCCTATAACCAATCGGCCCTCGGCGTCTCGAATTCCTATGCAATCGGTGACAGATAATTGACGCCGGACGAGGCAGGCGGACTACACGGAGGTCCCGATGGAAACCGGACCCACTGACCGCCGTTTATAGTGCGCCTAGTCCCTGCTGAAGCACTTGGAGCATTTCGATGATGGACATCGTCATGTTGGCGATCGGGTTCGCCTTCTTTGCACTGTCGATTGCGTACATCTACGCCTGCGACCTGCTCTGAGGACAGCGCCATGATTTTCGATTATGTGCTGGCCGGCTTCGTGACCACGGGTCTGCTCGTCTACCTGGTGTACGCGCTGCTGAAGCCCGAGCTTTTTTGAAGGAATAGGCAATATGACCGCGATCGGCTGGGCCCAGATCCTACTCTTTTGCGCGATCATCATCGCGATCACGCCAATCCTCGGCGCCTACATGACTCGCGTGTTCAATAGCGAGCGCACATTCCTTTCGCCCATCCTGCGGCCAGTCGAAATTTTAGTCTACAAGATGGCCGGCGTCGACGAGCGGCAAGAGCAGCATGCGGTTACCTATACGGTCGCTATGCTGCTGTTCCACGTCGGCGGTTTTTTGATTCTTTATGTCTTGATGCGTGTGCAAGGTTTTCTGCCGTTCAATCCGGCGGGCCAGATAGCGGTTGCTCCCGATCTTTCTTTCAACACGGCGATCAGCTTCATCACCAACACTAACTGGCAAAACTACGGCGGTGAAAGCACGATGTCATACCTCGTGCAGATGCTCGGCCTCACTCATCAGAACTATTTGTCTGCTGCAACCGGTATCGTGCTTGCGGTAGCGCTGATCCGCGGCTTCGCCCGGCATTCGGTGCGCACCGTCGGCAATTTCTGGGTCGATATGACCCGCTGCACGCTCTACATCCTCATCCCGATCTGCATGCCGTTTGCGCTGTTCCTGGTCTGGCAGGGTATTCCACAGACACTTGGTCCATATGTCGATGCGACCACGCTAGAAGGCGCCAAGCAGACCATCGCAGTCGGCCCGGTCGCCTCACAGGTCGCCATCAAGATGCTGGGCACTAACGGTGGCGGTTTCTTTAATGCCAACGCCGCTCATCCCTTCGAGAACCCAACAGCCTTGTCGAACTTCGTACAGATGATCTCGATCTTCGCGATCGGCGCCGCGCTTACCAACGTCTTCGGCCGCATGGTCGGCAACCAGCGCCAGGGCTGGGCGGTGCTCGCCGCGATGGGGGTCCTGTTCATTGCCGGCGTCTTCTTTTGCTACTGGGCCGAAGCGCACGGCAACGACGCGCTCAACGCGCTCGGGCTCACCGGCGGCAACATGGAGGGCAAGGAAGTCCGCTTCGGCATCGTCGGCTCCGCCCTGTTCGCCGTGATCACCACGGCTGCGTCGTGCGGCGCCGTCAACGCCATGCACGACTCCTTCACCGCGCTTGGCGGTATGATTCCGCTCATCAACATTCAGCTCGGCGAAGTTATTGTCGGCGGCGTCGGTGCCGGCATGTACGGCATGCTGCTGTTTGTCATCATCTCGATCTTCGTCGCCGGCTTGATGGTCGGCCGCACGCCCGAATATGTCGGCAAAAAAATCGAGGCGAAGGAAGTCAAGATGGCGATGCTCGCGATCCTTGTCTTGCCGCTGATGTATCTCGGCTGGACTGCGGTCGCCATGATGGTGCCGTCCGCGGTCTCGGCTACGGGCAATCCCGGGCCGCACGGCTTCACCGAAGTGCTGTACGCCTACGTTTCGCAGGACGGCAACAACGGCTCGGCGTTCGCCGGTCTTACCGGCAACACGCTGTTCTACAATTTGAGCGGCGCTGTCGCGATGTTTGTCGGCCGGTTCTGGATGATCATCCCGACCATGGCGATTGCCGGGTCGCTTGCTGCCAAAAAGTCCATACCGGCATCCGCCGGCACGTTCCCGACCACAGGCGGGCTGTTTGTCGGCTTGCTGGTAGGCGTGATCGTGATCGTGGGTGGCCTCACTTTCTTCCCGGCGCTCGCGCTCGGCCCGCTGGTCGAGCAGTTCGCCCTCAACGCCGGCACTTTATTTACAGCGAATTAGGTCGGAGCCACGGCAATGGACTCTACTCCACGCAAACGGATGCCCGTGTCGGCTCTTCTTGATCCGAAGATCGTCATGCCGGCGATTGGCTCCGCCTTCATCAAGCTTGATCCGCGGACGCTGATTAGAAATCCGGTCATGTTCGTGCTTGAGGTTGTCACGATACTCACCACAGTGATCCTTATTCGTGACCTGTTCACCGGGGGCGGAAACATCGGTTTTGAGTTTCAGATCATTCTGTGGCTGTGGTTCACCGTGTTGTTTGCGAATTTCGCCGAAGCTGTCGCCGAGGGCCGTGGCAAGGCCCAGGCCGATACGCTGCGGCGGCAGCGCACCGAGACTCAGGCCAAGCTGATCACCGGTTCGGGCGACCAGCAGAATTACCGGCTGGTTCCCAGCACGAATCTAAAGGTCAACGACCTCGTGCTGGTCGAAGCGGGCGACATGATCCCGTCCGACGGCGAGGTGATCCAAGGCATGGCTTCCGTCAACGAAGCCGCGATCACCGGCGAGTCGGCTCCGGTTATCCGTGAATCGGGGGGCGATCGCTCGGCTGTAACAGGCGGCACGCAGGTGCTGTCCGACTGGATTCGCGTGCGTATCACGGCTGCGCCGGGTTCCACGTTTCTCGATCGCATGATCAGGCTGGTCGAAGGCGCAGAGCGGCAAAAGACGCCGAACGAAATCGCGCTCAACATCTTGCTGATCGGCCTGACGATCGTGTTCGTGTTCGCGACGGCGACAATCCCGAGCTACGCGTATTACGCGGGCAATGCGATTTCGGTGGTGATCCTGGTCGCGCTGTTCGTCACCTTGATCCCGACCACGATCGGTGCGCTGCTTTCCTCGATCGGCATCGCAGGCATGGATCGCTTGGTGCGCTTTAACGTGCTCGCCATGTCCGGCCGCGCGGTCGAAGCCGCGGGCGACGTCGATACGCTTCTGCTCGACAAGACCGGTACCATCACGCTCGGCAATCGGCAGGCGACTGAATTCAAACCGGTTCGCGGGGTGACCGAGCAGGAACTCGCGGACGCGGCGCAACTTGCCTCGCTGGCCGACGAGACGCCGGAAGGCCGCTCGATCGTGGTGTTGGCCAAGGAAAAATACGGCATTCGCGGCCGCGAGCTTGCGGACTTGAAGGCTAACTTCATTCCGTTCTCGGCGCAGACGCGGATGAGCGGCGTCGAAATCGGCACCTCGTGGGTTCGCAAAGGCGCGGTGGACGCGATCCTCAATTATCTCAGCGGCGTACCGACTGCCGTCACTTCGGGCAGCGCCGTGCAGGCGTTGCGGCCGGGCGTAAGCCCTGAAACCGTGCGCGAGCTCACGGCAATCTCTGACACGATCGCCAAATCGGGCGGAACTCCACTTGCCGTTGCGAAGGACGGCCGCGTGCTCGGCGTCATTCAACTCAAGGACATCGTCAAGGGCGGCATACGCGAGCGCTTTGCCGAACTGCGGCGCATGGGCATCCGCACCGTCATGATCACGGGCGACAATCCAATGACCGCCGCGGCGATTGCGGCGGAAGCCGGTGTCGACGATTTCCTGGCGCAGGCCACGCCCGAGGAAAAGCTGCGGCTCATCCGCG
Organism: Xanthobacteraceae bacterium; assembly: GCA_030039655.1. The sequence continues at coordinate 6,455 of JASHVC010000841.1, forward strand.
ACGAGCAGTCAAAAGGCAAACTCGTCGCCATGTGCGGCGATGGCACCAACGACGCGCCCGCCTTGGCGCAGGCCGACGTCGGCGTCGCCATGAACACCGGCACACAGGCCGCGCGCGAGGCCGGCAACATGGTCGATCTCGATTCCAATCCGACAAAGCTGATCGAGATTGTCGAGATCGGCAAGCAGCTGCTGATGACGCGCGGCGCGTTGACTACCTTCTCGATCGCGAACGATGTCGCGAAATATTTCGCCATTATTCCCGCGATGTTCGACGCATTCTATCGCCAGCCGGGTCATGTTCATGGACCGCTCTACGCGCTTAACATCATGAAGCTGGAAACGCCGGAGAGTGCCATACTTTCGGCAATCATTTTCAACGCGCTGATCATCATCGCGCTCATTCCGCTGTCGCTGAAGGGCGTGCGCTATCGGCCGATCGGCGCCGGTCCGCTGCTTCTGCGCAATCTTTTGATCTACGGAATCGGCGGCGTGATCATTCCGTTCATCGGCATCAAAGCCATTGACGTCCTGGTCACGGTCTTGCACTTGGCCTGAGGAGAACACATCGTGTTGCGCGAAATCCGTCCAGCAATCGTCGTTCTCGTCGCGCTGACCTTCATTACCGGACTTGTCTATCCGCTGGTGATGACCGGCATCGCTCAGGTCATTTTTCCCTACCAAGCAAGCGGCAGCATGATTGAGCGCGACGGTAAAGTCGTCGGCTCCGAGTTGATTGGACAGGACTTCAGCAACGACAAATACTTTCACGGCCGCCTGTCGGCGACCACCGCGCCTGACCCTCAGGACCCGACCAAATCGGTGCCCGCACCCTACAACGCGGCGAACTCCGGCGGATCGAACCTCGGCCCTTCCAACAAGGCGCTGGTCGATCGCGTGCAGGCCGACATCGCAAGGCTGCAAAAGGAGAATCCAGGGACCCCGGTACCAGCTGATCTGGTCACGACCTCGGCCAGCGGGCTTGACCCCGAGATCTCGCCCGAAGCGGCGCTGTTCCAGGCGCCCCGCATCGCCAAGGCACGAAAACTGCCGGAGGACCGCATCCGCCAGCTCGTCGACGACACCACAGAAGGTCGATTTCTAGGCCTGTTAGGCGAGCCGCGCGTGAACGTGCTGAAGCTGAACATCGCCCTTGACCGCCTGGCGACCGGGTAGTCTGGCAAATCTGGCCTGATCAAGATATCTAATGGCGATGGCGGAACAACGCCGCGATTCCGAACATCGGCCCTCACCGGAAGCGCTCCTCGAAGCAGCGCGCCGCGAGGAGCGGCGCGTCGGCAAACTCAGAATCTTCGTCGGCGCCGCGCCTGGCGTCGGCAAGACCTATGAGATGCTGCAGCAGGCGCAGGCGCGCAAGAAGGACGGCTACGACATCATCGTTGGCATCGTTGAGACACACGGCCGCAAAGACACCGAGGCCCTGCTGGCCGGCCTCGAAGACATTCCGCGGCGGCGCGTCCTTTACAAAGGTCAGTGGCTCGAGGAGATGGATCTCGACGCAATCATCGCCCGCCGGCCGCAGATCGTTCTCGTTGACGAACTTGCGCACACCAACGTCGAAGGCAGCCGCCACCCAAAGCGTTATCTCGATGTCGAAGAGCTAATGAGCAACGGCATCGATGTTTACACGACAGTCAATATCCAACACATCGAAAGTCTCAATGACGTCGTCGCTCAGATCACTCATGTGCGTGTGCGTGAGACGGTCCCCGACGCGGTGTTCGATCGCGCTGATGCTGTCGAACTGGTCGATCTCACGCCGTCCGACCTGATCGCGCGGCTTAAAGAAGGAAAGGTCTACGTTCCTCGGCAGGCCGAGCGGGCACTGGAGCATTTCTTCTCGCCCGCCAACCTGACGGCTTTGCGCGAACTGGCATTACGCCGCACCGCCGAGCGCGTGGACGAACAATTGCTCAGCGAGATGCAGGCCCACGCGATCCAGGGGCCCTGGCCGGCCGGCGAACGCGTATTAGTGTGCATCAGCGAGGACCCGCGCGCCGCTGGGCTGGTTCGTTACACAAAGCGGATCGCCGACCGCCTGCATGGGCCATGGATAGCGCTCTATGTTGAGGGACGGCGCAGCACGCAGCTCTCCGAGGTAGAGCGTGACCGCATCGCCGACACGCTTCGACTCACGGAGGCATTGGGTGGTGAAGCCATCACCCTTCCAGGCGGCAGCCGTGACATCGCCGACGATGTTATCAGTTACGCACAGTCGAATAACGTGACGCAAATCGTGATCGGCAAGTCCACGCGATCACGCTGGTTCGAGATCCTCCACGGCTCCGTGGTGCATGACCTCGTCCGCCGGTCTGGCAACATCACGGTCCATGTCATCGCCGGCGATGCCGTTGCCGGGCAGCCCATCCCGAAGAAATCGGTTCGCGCCGCAGAGACAGACGAGACGTTTGATCCTCTGCCCTACCTCACCGCCTTGGCAGCGGTGGCCGTCGCGCTTGGGTTTGGCGAAGTGATCTGGAGATGGGTAGGCCGCGTCAACATCGATCTCGTCTTTCTCACGGCTGTCGTCGCTGTGGCGGTGCGCTTCGGCCTGTGGCCTTCGCTGCTGGCAAGTGTTGCGTCCGCGCTCTGCTACAATTTCCTGTTCGTTGGGCCGGATTACCGATTCACTCTCACCGATCCGACGAATTTCTCCGCCTTCGGCTTCTTCACGCTTGTCGCCATCATCGTCTCCAATGTCGCTGCACGTGGCCGCACTCAGGCGATGGCGGCGATGGAACGGGCGCGAACGACTGAGTCGCTTTACGCGTTTAGCCGCAAGCTCGCAGGCGCCGGCACCCTCGATGACGTACTGTGGGCGACGGCTTATCAGACCGCGCTGATGTTGAAAGTACGGGTGGTCCTACTTCTGCCGGAGCACGGCTCCATTGCAGTGAAGGCTGGCTACCCGCCGGAGGACATTCTCGACAGCGCTGACCTTGCGGCCGCAAAATGGGCCTGGGAAAACGACCGCGCCGCAGGTCGCGGCTCCGATACGCTGCCCGGCGCCAAGCGTTTGTTTCTGCCCATGCACACGGGACGCGGCGCCATCGGCGTGATGGGCATCGACAGCGACAAACCGGGCCCTCTGCTCACGCCTGATCAGCGGCGGCTGGTGGACGCGCTGCGCGATCAGGCGGCCCTGGCCATCGAGCGGGTCAAGCTCGTCGAGGACATGGATCGCGTCGAGCGGACAGCCGAAACGGAACGTCTGCGCTCGGCGCTTTTAACGTCGATCTCCCATGACCTGAAGACACCGCTCGCGTCTGTGCTTGGAGCGGCAGGAACGCTGCGCGATCTTCCGGAGAAGCTTAGCACCGCTGAGAAGGGAGACCTGCTGGCGACGATCATCGACG
>JASHVC010000842.1 GCA_030039655.1 Xanthobacteraceae bacterium
AGCTTTTGCCGCAGCTACCTGGAATGGAATCAGCCTTGACCACCGGCCTCGGGGCGGCATAGCGTTCCGTTGCCCGCATAGCTGATCTACTATTCGCGCAAGGCTGCGCAGACAGCCAATTCGCACGAGAGGGAGAGAGCAAGGATGGCAATCCTGCGGTACGCGACGCGGATTCGCGTCGACGGCGGCATGTGCCGGTCACATAGCTGGCTACAAGCCGCTCGCGCCGCACTGACCATTGCTCCGTCAGCCAAGCATTGCGGGCCCAGATGCCGACAAAACCCTGGGAGGAAGCAATGTTTCACCGTTATGGACTAGCGCTCGCAAGTACGCTGTTCCTATCATGGCCGCTCGCGGCCAATGCTGCCGACACGATCAAAATCGGTTTCCCGATTCCACTCTCCGGGTTTGCCGCGGTGTACGGCAAGCCGATCTTGGCCGGGGCACAGATGGCCGTCGCCGAGATCAACGCCAAAGGCGGCCTGCTCGGCCGGCAGATCGAGCTCCTCCCGCGCGACAGCAAGGCGAACGCCGATGAGGCCGTCCGTATTTCGCGCGAGCTAATCATAAAAGACAGCGTGGACTTCCTGGCCGGGACGTTGACCTCAGCCGAGGCGCCGGCGGTATCGACGGTCGCCAAAGAAAACAAGATCGTCTTCGTTGCGCCGACCTCGAAGAGCACGATCCTTACTGACCCCCAACATATTCATCCGTACATCTTCCGCGTGGCGTCGAACACCGACGTGGAAGGAATGGCGGGCGCGGGCCTGATGGCGCGGTGGAAAGACGTCAAAACCGTCGCCACGATCGCGCCGGACTACGCTTATGGCCGAGATTCCATTAAGGCCTTTATCGCGGAACTGACGAAGGTCCGCCCTGACATCCAGATCGTCGATCAGCAATGGCCGAAGCTCGGCGAGCCCGACTTTACCGCCTTCATCACCGCGCAGATGGGCAAGAAGGCGGACGCGGTCTATTGTTCGCTGTTCGCCGGCGATTTCGTCACGTTCGTCAAGGAAGCGACGCCGCTCGGCTATTTCAAAGCCATCAACAACCGGATGGTCGACCCCGCCGAGGTGGGCACGCCCGACGAGGCGCAAGCTCTCGGCAACGACTATCCCTACGGGATCATCGCCAACAGCTATGATCCGGTGCTGTGGAGCGGCGCCGAGCCTCCCGCGCACAAGACGTATATCGAGAACCTCAAGAAGTTCACGCACGCGGAATACGCTTCGGGCTGGTCGATTGTCGGCTACCAATCGATCTACGCACTGGCAGCGGGCATCACCAAGGCTGGCGCAGCGACGTCGGAAGCGGTTGCGAAAGTACTCCCAGGCATGTCGTGGGACACGCCAGTGGGCGAGCGCAGTTTCAGCGTCAAGTCGCACGAGACATTCGCCCCCGAATATTACGGTGAGATGGTCAAGGAGGCGGCCTATCCGTTTGCGGTAATCAAGGATCCGGAAGTGCTGCCGAAGTCGTTCCCGACGAACTGATGCTCGGCAAAGTCTTCGTGTCGCCTGCGGGGCGGCGGATCGACCATGGTGACTCGATGATGTCGAAAGGCAGGTAATCGGTGTCGCCATACTTTTTGTTCAGCCAGTTCATGGGCGGTCTGACCACCGCCATGTTCCTGTTCCTGATCGCCTCGGGACTGTCGCTGGTATTTGGAGTCATGCGCGTGATCAATTTCGCGCATGGCTCCTTCTATATGTTCGGCGCTTATCTCGCTTGGCAGGCGGTGCAATGGCTTCATCCAACGGGTGGCAGATTCTGGCTGGCTGCGCTCCTTGCAGCCGTCGGCGTCGGCCTTCTTGGAGCGCTGATTGAGCGGCTGTTTTTTCGCTCGCTCTACGGCCGCGAAGAGCTCTACCAGCTGTTGTTCACCTACGCGTTGGTGTTGATCCTCGGTGATGCCGCGAAGTTTCTCTGGGGCACCGACCAGCTTACGGTATCGACCCCTCCGGCGCTTGCCGGCAGCGTGCAAATCTTCGGCACAACGCAGCCGCTCTACACCCTGTTTATCGTCGGGATCGGCCCCGTCATCGCATTTTCGCTCTGGCTGGCGCTGAACCGTACCGGCGCCGGACGGATGGTGCGGGCAGCGCAGATGGACCGCGAGATGCTCGATGCTCTCGGCGCCAATGTTGCCACGATCTACACCGGGATGTTCGCGTTGAGCGCCTTTCTCGCCGGTCTGTCCGGCGCGCTGGTGACGCCGATCCAAAGCATCGTGCCGGGGATGGACGTGCTGATCATCGTGCAGGCCTTCATCGTCGTGGTGATCGGCGGGATGGGATCGTTGTGGGGAACGTTCTGGGGCTCGGTCATCTATGGCCAAGTGCTTTCATTCGGCATTCTGATCTTTCCAGGCTTTTCTCTGTTCTCGGTATTCGCACTGATGGCCGTCATCCTGATCGTGCGGCCGTGGGGCCTGTTCGGGCACCCGCTGTGACCATCACCGAGGCCATAACAAGTATTTTCCCGCAACGTGCCGCGACCGCGCTGCGGCATCGCATCGTTCCTGACAGAATTCCATGGACCCTGATCGTGTTTGTTATCATGGCGACGGTCCCATGGGTTGGTTCGCGTTACGATACCTTCCTCGCGTCGCAGATCGTCATCGACGCGTTGTTTGCGGTCAGCCTCAACCTGTTGCTTGGCACGACCGGCCTCGTCTCGTTCGGCCATGTCGCCTACTTCGGAGTCGGCGCCTACGTCTGTGGCATCCTCATGAAGACGTACGGGCTGCCGTTCAGCCTGGCGTTTCCGGCCGCTGGGCTCGGCGCCGCGCTGTTCGCGCTGATCTCCGGCTATTTTTGCGTACGCTTGATCAAGCTTTATTTCGCGATGCTGACATTGGCGTTCTCCCAGATCATCTGGGCCATCGCCTATAAATGGAACGACGTCACCGGTGGCGATCAAGGCCTGCCCGAGATCCCCTACCCCGATCTCGATTGGATGTCGTCGATCCCAGGTCTCGGCGATCTGTCCATCGGTGCACGCTTTTACCTGCTGACGCTCGCGCTCGTGGCAGTGTCGCTGGCGGTCGTACACCGCATTATCCGCTCACCGTTCGGCCGGGTGTTGACGACAATCCGCGATAATCCGGAGCGTGCCGCGTTTCTCGGCGTCAACGTGCGGCTCTATCAGCTTGCTGCTTTTGTCATTGCCGGCGGATTCGCGGGGCTCGCGGGCGCCCTCTACGGAATCTTCAGCCGCGGCGTCTTCGCCGATTACGTATTCTGGTCCAAATCGGCCGAGGTTCTGATCATGACGATCCTCGGCGGAGCAGGATATTTTTGGGGACCTCCGGTCGGAGCCGCGGTCCTGGTTTGGCTTAATCAACTGGTGACGGATTACACCCAGTACTGGTCTTTCGTACTTGGAGCCATCCTGCTCGTTTTGTTGTTCGGCTTCCCTGGCG
>JASHVC010000843.1 GCA_030039655.1 Xanthobacteraceae bacterium
TGCCATCCGGTGTGCAGGATGAGAATGTCGCCGGAGCGGATATCGGCGCCGGTCTTTTCGATCATCTCCGGCGTAATCGCCGACCAATCCTTAACCTGCGGCGACAGATCGACGACGACGCCATGGTTGACCAAAAAGTCGAGCGGCAGCGACGCCATATCGCCAGTGCGGCCGTCGGTGGCGTGCATGGCGCCGTCGAAATGGGTGCCGGCGTGCAGCGACGTCTCAATGCGTTGCGCGACGATGCCCTGCGTCTGCAGGTTCTGCGCGTAATACATCTTGTTGCCGGCGTAGCCGACCCAGCCGGGCGTATGGATGCTCATGGTATGGGAGAGATCGACGATTTTCATGCAATGGCCTCGTTACGCCGGCTGCAGGCGAGGTGCGAGTTCGATTTCGGAAAGCTGTGTCACTGGCTCGGGCAATTCGGCTCCAGTCACATCGTAACCGACGGCGCGAAGAATGCCTTGTGCGGGAGAGATGGCGACCGCAAGCCGCGTGTAGGGATTGAGCACAGGCGGCTGCACCCAATCGAAGGCACGGTCGGCGAGTGAGCCGCCCCAGCCTGCTAGCGTCTCGCGGCGCGCGCGGCTCTGGCCCGCCGCATCCGCAAACGACGCTTTCAGGAAACGCCGCGTGCCGATCCGCCCTTCCCAACCCGGCCGCGCGGGCACCCAGTCGTTGGCGGCGCTGGTTTCGGATTCGCGCGTGATGAAACCCGTCTCAGTGCGCTCGATCACGCAGCGCTCGCCCGGAGCGCAGCCGGCCAACGTGTAGATCACCGGACGCGCCACCGGCGTCGATTCCAAAATGCGGCGCGCCGCGCGGTAATCGTCGCAGACTTCGAATACCCGACGCAGCAATTGGTCCGGTGGAATGTAATCGATCGAAGACCAGATCGAGATTCCGTTTGCGGCGAAATCAAAAATGCGCAGCCAGCGCGACTCGGTGCGGCGCCACAATGGGGCCTGGTTGACGCAAGCGGCAAAACGAAACGGCGCCATCGCGGTCAGCGCGCCCACATAGCCGGGCCAGGTGACGCTGAAGAAATCGCCGCTGCGACCACGCATCCGCGCCACTTCCGTGTGACGCCCCAGTCCTTTGAAGGGCCAATCCAAGGTGCGGACCAACCAAGGCACGCCGTTCTGCTCGCGCGCTAGCGCCGTGCAGCCCCACTGATAGGAGGCGTTGAGCAACCATATGCCGGAGAAATCGAGAAGCTCGGCGATACGGGTGACCTCCGCGACATAAGGCGAACGCGAGCGCTTGAGCCAACGCTCCGCCGCCCGATCCAGCACCGGCACCAATGGCAACGCAGGCCGAGGGAAGAAGCTCAGGCACGCGTCGCGCAGCGCTCGCGCTTGCGCTGCGCTTTGCTGCGCGTGGTGCAGTGGTCCGCCATCGCGAACGTCAATCACCGGAATGGAAGGCAGTGCGTTCATGGCCATTCAGTCATTGATGACTTCCGCCGCGCGATGGCGTTGCGCGCTCAACGGTCGCGCACCTTATCCATCAGCACCTTGTCCTGGCCACCGTCGATCTCGATCATCGTTCCATTGACGAAGAAAGCGAGGTCGGAGGCGAGGTATGTGACCAGATTGGCGACCTCTTCGCTCTCGGCGATGCGGCCGAGAGGAATGCTCGATGGCGCAAGCTTATCGGCTTCCTCGTAGCTGAGCTTCATGTCGCGAGCCATCGCCTTGACGAGGCCGGCCCAGCGCTCGGTGCGCACCGGTCCGGGATTGACGGCCACAAAGCTGATGTTGTCCTTGCCGTACTGGCTCGCCAGCGACAGCGTCAGATTTTGCCCGGCGGCATTCGCGGCGCCAGGCGCGATTTCCCAGTACGAGACTTTCACGCCGTCATTACCGATCAGATTTACGACGCGGCCTTTCTTCTGCTTCTGCATGATCGGCAAGACGTGCTTCATGCAGCGCACATAACCCATGAATTTGAGCTGCAGCGACTGCGCCCAGTCTTCTTCCGTCAGATGTTCAAGCACGCCGCCCGGCGACGAACCGGCGTTGTTGACCAAAATGTCGATGCGCCCCAGAGCGGCGTGCGCCTTCTTGACGAGGTTTTCGGCGTCCGCGGGTTTGGTCAGGTCAGCGGGGATGGGAACGATCTGGCGGTTGGTCGCCCGGGAGATTTCGGCCGCGACCGCTTCGAGCGGCTGCTTGCGCCGCGCACAGATAGCGACATCCACGCCCTCGCGCGCGAAAGCCCAGGTGATCGCCTTGCCGATGCCCTCGCTGGCGCCGGTGACGATCGCCTTCTTCCCGGTCATCTGCAAATCCATGGCACTCGCTCCCTCTCTTGGCACCGCGGCGCTTCGATCAACAAGCAAGCGGGCCGGGCCAAGTCAACACCGGCAAGTCACACCGTCCAATCAACACGCAAAGCGTTGCACCTCGCCGAGCTTTCGCCTTCAATGGATGCGCCAAAGCGACGCCAGATATCCAACCGCTGGAATCCGCCATGACGCTACCGCGCGAGCGCCTGTCCTATTCATCGCCCTTCACCCGGCCGCCGCTGCGCTTGCCCGGCAAGGCGCGCATGATCGTCTGGTCGGTAGTCAATATCGAGGAATGGGAGATCACGCGGCCGATGGCGCGGCAGCTGTCCCAGCCGCCCATGGGGCAAACCCCCATTCCCGATATGCCGAACTGGACTTGGTACGAATACGGCATGCGCGTCGGCTTCTGGCGGCTGCTGCGCGCGCTTGCGCAGGCCGGCATCACACCGACCATGTCGATCAACGCCAAGGTCTGCGAGACCTATCCAGAAGTGGCCGCCGCCGCGCGCGACGCCGGCTGGGAATTCATGGCGCACGCCTACGTGCAGATGCCGATCCAACAGATCGAGGATCAGCGCGCCGTCATCCGGCAGTCGGCCGACGTGATCGAAAAGTTCACCGGCAAGCGGCCGACCGGATGGCTCGGCCCCGGCCGTGGCCAGACTTTCCACACGCTCGATTACGTCACCGAATGCGGCCTCACCTGGTTCGGCGACTGGATTCTCGACGACCAGCCATTGTGGGTGAAAACCGCCCACGGGCCGATCCTCTCCGTGCCCTACAGCGCCGAGATCAACGATATCACGCTTATGATCTCGCACCACCACGAATCCGATGTACTGCTGAGGCGGACCATCGACGCCTTCGACCGGCTTTACGCGGAGTCCGCGGAATCAACGCGCGTGATGGCGATCGGCGTGCATCCCTACGTCACCGGCGCCGCGCATCGCATCAAATATTTTGAGCAGCTCTACGAATACATCAACCAGCACGATGTCGTGCACTGGACGGGGCAGCAGATTTACGATTGGTACGCGAAGCTCGTGCCGGCGCAATGATGAATGCGAGTCCCGCAAAGCGCAGAGGGTTAAGGGGAACGGTGACCTCGGAATTGACGGCTCTATTCTTTAGCGAAGGACGACAAAATCATCCCTGCTGCGTTGTCACAATCGGAGGAGAGGCGCGACGTGGTCAAATATGTAGCCCAAAACCTCCCACCCGTCCTTCAACACTGTTACGCTGGTCTTCACACCGCCGATCCCACTAATTTCAAAGACAATTGGCAGCGCAATAAGCGCAAGAAACTTTGAGAATCTGCCCGCGTTTCCGGTCCACAGGTGATAGCCATAAAGGTACAAAATCGCTATCGGTACCGAGCTGTAAAGAAACAGATGATCGTAAGGGCAAATGGCGTCACCGATTATTGGATGGGAGAGCCAAATAACATCCTGTAAAATGGCAAATCCGAGAACGACGTAAATCCACCCTCTCCAAACTCCGTTTGAGAACCCGCTACCGTTAAACTTATGACTCGCGACTCTCCAGGCCAGCCATACAGGAACGAAAAGGACAAAATTGAATATCGCCAGAAAGCCGGCGAACTCCAACGGTGACAGACCAAATAAACCGTCCCCTCGGCAGAGCATTCCGCTCAGCCAAGATAGCTGCGAGTATGTTTGCATTTGAGTTTTGTCCTATCTCGTAAACCCAACGGTCGTAATTCGCCGTAGTTTCGATCTCGGACGCGACTAGTTTGTTGCAGAATTTTAGTTCATCGAACCATACTGCTCTAGGCGATTTGAGCGATGTGTTAGCAACTTGTGCATAACAACTGGCACCGCCTCAATCGCCCGCATGGATCAATTTAGGCGCGTACACCCACGCCTCCATCATTACCGTCGCCATTGGCACTGGCAGCGGCCCCGGCACTTCCACCGCGGAAAACGGCAAGGGACGCCCGCCGAGTCGCCGCTCCCATACTTTGTAGACCGGATAAAACTGGTCAATGTCGGTGAAGAACAAAAGCGCGCGCACCACATTGGCGAGCGACGTTCCGGCTGCCTCGCAGAGCCGAGTGATGTTGTCGATGATAGCTTCGGCCTGCGTCTCGGCAGATGAGGAAAAATGCGGCTGTCGCGGATCAACGGCCGCTGACGCGATGAGCCCGTTGCGATCGGCGGCCATCAGCGCCGGGATGAACAAGAGATCGCCGGCTTTCACCGCCTGCTGTTGATGACGGAATGCGGTCGCGACGCTGGCGTCGATGGGACGCCTGCGCGCCGCGTTGCCGGGCTTCGCCGCGATTACGTTGATCTCGATCTTGCCGTCGTAGGGCGCGAGACCGTGTTCGATACACGGAATGATCGACACGGTCGGGCCAGCCTCGCCGAAATGCCGCACCCACGTCTCGTTGAAGGCCGAATAGTCTTCGCGGTCCGTGAGATAGACCTGCGCGTGCACCACATCATCGAGGCTTGCGCCAGCCAGGGCCAGCGAGGCCGCCATCCGCTTGGTGATGATGAATTCCGTCTCAAGCTTGATCGGTTGGCCGCCCCACTGCACGCCTTCGGGCATCAGCGCCGCCTCGGCGACCCCATTGCGCCGCGCCTCATCGCCGACCGCCAGCGACGTAATGCCTGGGATGAAGATGAAGTCGCCGACCGTGACCGCGGGAGAGTAGCCTGAGGTTGGACGCCCTTTGAGTTGCTCGTGCTTGAGGTGCTCGACCGCGAATCCCTTTTCGGGAATGACCGCCATGGCCTGGATGTTCATGTCGGCGCCCGGCAGCAGCAGCGCCTGCTGGGCGATCGACGTCGAGGGTGGGATACGGCCGCGGAGAAATTCTCTGCGGATTTGTTGATAGGGCGGCACGGCTTTCACTGTCGTGTAGTATTGATCGGTACGCACGAGGTTGTTGCGATCGGTGCCGGCCGCGGTCAGCACGGCGTCAAGATTCTCAAAGATACGAAGCGCCTCCTTTTCGCGCTTGGGCAGCCCGGCGTGCGGCGCTCGTTCAGCGAGCACGTCCGGCGCGATGCCGTTGACGAAGTCTTGCGCCATCAAACCGGTGGCGAAGACCCAGCGACCAGCCTTCACGCCCTGCGCAAATTTGATCTTGCCGGGGCCAAGCTCGACGGGAAGCAACGGCTCCACGTCGCTAGTTGCGCTCTTGGTCATCACGTTTCTCTTATGG
>JASHVC010000844.1 GCA_030039655.1 Xanthobacteraceae bacterium
GGAAAAGACTGGACATCAACAAACGCCCGGCCGCGAGCAAATAGTTTCTGGGAGCGTGCATCGTGGACCTCCTTGTAGGGCTTCGCCGCTCAAACAGGGCGGCGTGCCGTGATAAGTATCGCGGCACCCAGGACCGGGATAAGGTGAAGAAAAGCCGCGGAGGACACAATGAGCGAGGAGACGCTCATCGATCTTTACTGCCACATCTCGCCGGTGCGCTTTCTCGACGAGATGAACAAGCTGGCGCCGAAGCTCGGCAACATCGCCGCCCGGCTGCGCGGCGTGCAGAAGATTCACGATCTCGATGCACGCTTTCGCGAGATGGATCAGTTCGGCGATTACCACCAGGTGGTTTCGCTGCCCAATCCGCCGATCGAGGACTTCGCCGCGCCGGGCCAGGGCCTCGCGCTCGCGCGCATCGCCAACGACGCCATGGCGGAGCTGTGCCGCAAGCATCCGGACCGCTTCGCCGGCTTTGTCGCTGCGCTGTGCCTCACCGACGTGATGAGTTCGGTCGAGGAAGCCAAGCGCGCCATCAACCAGCTCGGCGCCGCCGGCGTGCAGATTTTCACCCCGCTCGCCGGGCGGCCGCTGGACGAGCCCGTGTTCGAGCCGCTGTTCGCCGCCATGGCGCAGCTCGACCGGCCGATCTGGCTGCACCCGGCGCGCACGGCCGCCATGCCCGACTATGCGGCCGAGGACAAATCGCGCTTCGAAATGTGGTGGTGCTTCGGCTGGCCCTACGACACGTCGGTCGCCATGGTGCGGCTGGCGTTCAATGGGCTGTTTGACCGCTATCCCAATCTGAAAATCATCACCCACCACCTCGGCGGCATGATTCCGTTCTACGACGGCCGCATCGGCCCCGGCCTCGACGTGCTCGGGCAGCGCACCTCCGACGAGGATTATTCGCGTATCCTGCCGTCACTGAAGCGGCCGCACCTCGATTACATGCGCGACTTTTACGCCGACACCGCTATGTTCGGCGGCGGCGTGCATGCGCTGCGCTGCGGCTTCGAATTCTTCGGTGCCGACAAGGTCGTATTCGCCACCGACACGCCACTCGGCCCGATCAAGCCGGCGATCGAAGCGCTGAAGAAACTCGACATTTCGGATGTCGACCGCCGTAAAATCTTCGCCGGCAATGCTGAGCGATTGCTGAAGCTGTCGTGAGACACATCCGCGAGGCCGGAGCCCCCTCACCCCATCCCTCTCCCCTCTGGGGAGAGGGAGGAGTCTGATGCAGCGCCTGAGTCTGGCCGAATCACACAGTGAACGGCATCGTAAATCCATGCGCGAGCTGCGCGCTGCGTTCCCTCTCCCCGAGGGGAAGAGGGACAGGGTGAGGGGGTTCGGACGGTTCAGTTTGAAATAATCTTCTGCCGCAAATTGGTCAAAAGGCGATAGGCTCGGCGGACATGACAAAGTTATCCCGCCGCACGGCCCTCCTCCACCTACCCGCAATTTCTCTCGCGCTCGCCACTTCGACGCGGATTGCGCCAGCCCCTCGATTATCCGACGCGGCCGGTGCGTATGATCGTCGGGCTCGCCGCCGGCGGTCCGACCGATCTCGTCGCCCGCGTCGTGGCGCAGTGGCTGTCGGAGCACCTGGGCAATCAGTTCGTGGTGGAGAACCGCACCGGCGCCGGCGGCACACTGGCGACCGAGTTGCTGATCAATGCGCCCCCGGACGGATACACGCTCCTCTTCGCCGGCCCGACGGTCACCATCAGCTCGTTGCTGTACAAGAAGCTCGCCAACGTTCTCGACGAGGTGACGCTGGTCGGCGTGGTGATGCGCGTGCCCAATATCATGATCATCACGCCGTCGCTGCCGGTGACGACCGTGCGGGAGTTCATCGACTACGCCAAAGCCAATCCGGGAAAGCTTTCCATGGCGTCGTCGGGTGTCGGCGCGTCGCCGCATCTGTCCGGCGAATATTTCAAGTCGCTGACGAAAATCGACATGGTGCACGTACCGTATCGTGGCTCGGGCGCGGCCTATCCCGACCTCATATCCGGCAAGGTCCATGTGCTGTTCGACAATCTCGGCGGTCCAGCCCTGCAGATGGTACGGTCCGGCCAGCTGCGGGCGCTCGCCGTCACCTCGGCGAAGCGCTGGCCCTTGCTGCCCGACATGCCGACCATTGCCGAGACCGTACCGGGCTATGACGTCGATGTCTGGTACGCAATGTTCGCGCCAAAAAATACGCCGCCCGAAATCATCAAGCAGCTCAACACGGCGCTCGCGGGCGTCGTCGCCGATGCGCAGGTCGCGGCGCGGTTTGCCCAGGACGGCGGCTTGCCTTCGCCGATGCCGGTCGAGAGCCTTGCCAAATTTCTGCTCGACGACCAGGCGCGGTGGCGCAAGATGGTGGAAGCCGCCGGATTAACGGCGGAATGAGACGCTGCTGAAAAAGAGAGCAAGCCGACCGCTTTTTCCCAGCTGTGACTTACGGCCTTTCCCGAGATCGCCATAGCTTTTCATGGAGCTTTGCGGATACTTTCCACTCAGGAAAGCACTCCACCTCCAAGGGCAAATTCATGAAACTTCGCCGCCGTAACTTCCTGCGATTGGCAGCGGGCGCCGCTGCGCTGCCTGCGCTCCCCCGCACCGGCTTCGCCCTCGACTATCCAACCCACGCGGTGCGTTGGGTCGTCGGCTTCCCGCCCGGCGGGCCGAACGACATCACAGCCCGCATCATGGCCGATCCTTTGTCGCAGCGGTTGCACCAACCATTCGTTGTCGAGAACAGGCCGGGCGCTTCCAGCACCGTCGCCACGGAGATGGTCGCGCATTCGCCACCCGACGGTTACACGATCATGGAATTGGCCACGGTCAACGCCATCAACGCCACGCTTTATGACAAGCTCAACTTTGATTTCGCTCGCGACATCGTGGTCGTGGCCGGCATCTCCCAAGGACCGGCCGTCATGCTTGTGAACCCAAACGTGCCGGCAAAAACCGTTCCGGAATTCATTGCTTATGCCAAGGCCAATCCCGGCAAGATCAACATGGGCTCGGCCGGCAGCGGCACGCCGCAGCAGACCATCGGCGAAATGTTCAAGATGATGGCCGGAGTCGACATGGTGCACGTCCCCTATCACGGCTCCGCGCCCGAGCTGACCGATCTGATCGCCGGCCACATACAGGTCGTCTTCGAACCGATTCAAGCCACCGTCGGGCACATCAAGAGCGGCACGCTGCGGCCGTTAGCCGTTACAACCGCAGCGCGTTCTGAAATCCTGCCCGACGTGCCGACCGTGGCCGAGTTCATTCCGGGATTCGAGGCGCGCACGTGGCAAGGGATCGGCGCACCCAAGGCCGTGCCGGCCGAGATCATCAATGTCATCAACAGCGAAGTGATTGCCCCTTTGCGCGACCCGGCGGTCAAGGCAAAGCTTGCCGATCTTGGCATCTCGCCGATGCCCATGACGCCGGCCGAATGTCAGGCATTCATCACTGCTGAGGTCGAGAAATGGGCCAAGGTGATCAAGTTCGCCAGCATCAAGCCGGAGTGAAGAGGAGCCGCGTCGCCCGCTTTGCTCTGCCCGCAATGACGATGTCTACTCCAACTTGAAATCGTAAGCGGCGAGTGCGGGGTTCTTCTCTTTCAGAACCGGCTCTGCTTTGTGTTTGAGATACACGTCGAGAAATGCGATCCCGTACTCATTGATGAGCGCGATATTGGACTTTGCTGCCACGCACGAGTCGGTCGTGCGCGCACCGCCGCAATTCACCCACGCGAAGTGCCCGGCGTTTCTGAGCTCAACAAAGAAGGCCGGCGGATTGGCTTGGCGATAGGCTCCATTGGACCCCCGCAGGAACGGCGTAATACCGACGTCCAGCGTGCCGCCCTGATACATCAGCGGGACGCGGATACCTTGCAAAGTGTGACGCACCTCAAATGGCGCAACGTAGGGCGATAGCGCCAACACCGCGCGAATTCTTGGGTCGCGCCAGCCGGGCCATCC
>JASHVC010000845.1 GCA_030039655.1 Xanthobacteraceae bacterium
TGTTTCCGCTCCCGCGAACCGGGGGAGGGAGAAACTTAATCCGTCCCCGGATCGGCCTTCAGGCCCGCCGCTTCGATTCCGGCGATGGCGCACATTTCGTCCTTGTCGGAGGTATCGCCGGAAATGCCGCAGGCGCCGATAACGTCGCCGCCGGAGTCGCGAATGAGGACGCCACCCGGATTGGTGATCATGCGGCCATCGCTGGCCGCCGCGAGCATGGTGAAGAATTGCGGCGTCTTCGCCGCGCGGCCGGCGAGGGTGCGCGAGCCGAAGCCCATGCCGAGCGCGCCCCAGGCTTTGCCGAAGGCGATGTCGAAGCGCAGAATTCCCGAGCTGTCCTCGCGCTTGAAGGCGACGAGGTGCCCGCCGGCATCAAGCACCGCCACCGTGAGCGGCGCCAACTTGCTGTCACGGCCCTTCTTCAGTGCGACATCGACGATGGTGGACGCTTGTGTGAGCGTGATCACGGACATGAGTCTCTCCGATCGTTTTTGGTGAACAATAATTCTTTGCTGTTAGCGCTTGCCGCGGCTCGACCAGAAAACGGTCTGACGCGAGGCATCGAAGGGGCCCAGGCCTTTGTTGTTTGCTTCCTCCAGCGCCGCGAGCGCGGCTTTTGCTGCCGGCATGTCGGCGCCTTTCGCTAGGCCCGTATCGACCATCGTGCGCAGGTCTTTGACCGCGTTGGCGATGCTGAACGTGGTCGCACCCGGATCGCGGTTTTCCATCATGGCGATAATCATGTCGGCGCGCATCTTCAGCCCGTTGTTGGCGCCGTTGCTCTCGACGAACAGATCGAGAAGCCGCTGTGGTTGCCAATTAAGGTCGCGCGCGATCGCGAAGGCCTCCGCATAAGCCTGCCAGCCAACCATCAGCGGCAGATTGATCGCAAGCTTCATCGATGAGCCGGCGCCGACCGGGCCGCAATGCTCGACCTTGCGGCACAACTGCTCGAGGATCGACCGCGCACGCGCCGCATCGGCCGGCTCCGCGCCCATCAGCCCAAGCAACTTGCCTTGCTGCGCCGGCGCCGTGGAGCCGCCGACGGGGCACTCGACGAACACGGCTCCCTTGCTCCGCACCTTCGGCGCCAGCACCGTCTCGACGACTGGCGGCACGGTGCTCATCTCGATGAACAGCTTGCCCTTGACGACGCCGGAGAGAAGACCCGACGGTCCGTCATACACCGCGTTGATCGCCGCACCATCGGTCAGGATGGTGATGATGACTTCGCTTGCGGCGACGACGGCGCTTGCGCTTTGCGCAACCTTGGCGCCAGCATCAGCGAGCGGTTTGGTTTTCGCCGCCGTGCGATTCCAGACGGTCACCTGGTGCCCGACTTCCATGACGCGTGCGGCGATGGCGCTGCCCATAGCGCCGAGGCCCGCGACTCCGATTTGCATCCCGGCATCTCCTGACGCGTGCGAAACCGGCGCGGACAATAAGCGATCAGCGCGAGGCGAGGAAGCGCCTTGCGCCTGTGGCACACCGATGCCATAGCGTCACAACACCGCCGCCGTGAATCGAAAAAGGACAGTGAGGAAATGCATGGCTTCGGGAACGCAAGGCACCGTCGGCATTATCGGCCTCGGCATCATGGGCGGATCGTTTGCGCAAAATCTCGTCGCCGCAGGCTGGCGTGTCGTCGGTTACGACATCGACCCATCGCGGCGGCGGGCGATGGCGCGCGCGGGTGTGGAGATTGCCGCTGATGCTGGGGATGTCGCTCGTAAAGCGAAGACCATCATCACCAGTCTGCCGAGCCCTAAGGCGCTCGCGGCGACGGTGAAGGCCATCGTCAAAGCCAAGCTGCCGCGGCGCGTCATTGTCGAGGCTTCGACCTTTACGCTCGAAGACAAGACCGCCGCCGAAGCAGCGCTGCGCAAAGCCGGTCACATCATGCTCGATTGCCCGATGACCGGCACCGGGGCGCAGGCCAAAGTGAAGGATCTTGTCGTTTATGCCTCAGGCGGTTCAGCAGAGATCAAGAAGCTGAAGCCGATGTTCGCCGGCTTCACCCGCGCCGTGCACGATGTCGGTGCGTTCGGGAACGGCAGCCGGATGAAATACGTCGCGAATCTTCTCGTTGCCATCCACAATGTGGCGACCGCTGAGGCGATGGTTCTCGGCATGAAGTCGGGACTGTCGCCGCAATTGATCTTCGATCTAATCAAGACCGGCGCGGGCAATTCGCGCATCTTCGAGCTGCGTGCGCCGATGATGGTGCAGAACAACTACGATCGCGCCACCATGAAGATTTCGGTCTGGCAGAAAGACATGGACGTGATCGGCGGCTTTGCCCGCAACATCGGTGTGCCGACGCCGATGTTCGACGCCTCAAGCACGATCTATACCAAGGCGCGCAAAAGCGGTCATGACGAGCACGATACCGCCGCCGTCTGTGCTGTGCTGGAGAAAATGGCGGGCGTGAAGCGGGGTAAGAGACCCGCAAAACGCCATTGAAACTTTCGGCGTCACGACCGGATTAACCCGGCACGACGAATACATAAGAGTTTGGAGGAAGGCGATGTCGTCGCTTGAAGGTGAAGCGCGCATGGCGCGCGCTGCGGCCAGCGCAAAGTCCCTTGGCCCGCGCAGCGAGACTCGAGACGGCATGCGCATCGATTGGGACGTGCAGATTACCATGGACGATGGGCTGGTGTTGCGCGCCGACGTCTTTCGCCCGATCGCCGAAGGCCGCTATCCGGTGATCCTGAGCTACGGCCCCTACGCCAAGGGCCTCGCTTTCCAGGACGGCTATCCGAGCGCCTGGGAGCGTATGGCGAAGCAGCACCCCGACGTCGT
>JASHVC010000846.1 GCA_030039655.1 Xanthobacteraceae bacterium
AGGCCGGTACTGCGGTAAGCCTGTCCGAAAACCTGGCCGGTATAAAGAACTAGGAATCCCGACCAGATGGTGACAATTCCCCAGACGGAGGCCTCAGCGACCTTCAGCGGCGGTTGCTGGTAGTAGGTAAGCACCACCACAAGCTCGAGAACCCAGGCATAGAAGCTCGCCATGAACGCGCTGAGCTTGAAGACCAGAAAGGCCGCGAACAGCACCGCGATCGGCAGGAGTGCAATGAGCACCTCAATGGCCGTT
The DNA here is from genome assembly GCA_030039655.1 of Xanthobacteraceae bacterium. Next base: position 256 of record JASHVC010000846.1, read on the forward strand.
CTCATGCCCCTATCTTCTCCTTGTGGTACGTGAGCGAGAACGAACCATCATCAATGCAAAATATGGCGTATCCGAGTAGGCGTCATGTTGAGCTAGATCAAAGGCACTTCATTCGGATTGTGTCGGCTGCACCCTAATCGATGCGCAGATGGGCAAAGACCGCCAACTTGATCGTGTCCATGGTCAAAGTGAACACGAACGTCGTGGCGATGAGCATTCCGATAATCCACACGGGCAGTGGAGCCATCAAGATACCGAAGGTGGCAAAACAGGCCATCAGAGTAACGTCGCAGACCGACGCCAGCGCCATGATCGGCGCCGGGCGCGAGCGCCACAGCCGGCCGCGTTCGCGCAACACATACACATTGCCCTGTCCGGCGAAACCAAGCATGACGAACGTCAGCGTCTGTGTCTGTTCAGGAGTCAAACCAAGAAAGTGCCAGCTCAAGCTGAGGATCATCAGCAGATAGAACAGCCGGAATGCGCCCAGCGGGATGGCGGCAAGCGTAAGATTGCGTGTGCGCCAGGCATTCGGATATGGGGACGGCCGTGCACGATCCGCGGCGCGCGCCATGGTGACGAAGTCGTTGGTCAGCATCGCCAGCGCCTGGAGGAGCGGCGTCAATACGGCGTGGCCAGTTATGATCAGACCGGTGCCGAGCACCACCAGGGTCACGCACTTGTTGACGAGAATCATCAGCGTGTAGGTGAGCACCCGCTGAAACGCGGAACGGCCCTCGCGTATGGCCGCCACGATGCCGCCAAGCCCTGGTTCCGTCAGCACGATGCCGGCCGCGGCCTTGGCGACATCCGTTGCGGTGGAGACCGCGATGCCCATCTGCGCCTGGCGGAGCGCTGGCGCGTCATTGGCGCCGTCGCCGCACATGCCGACAGCATGGCCTTGGCGCTGAAAGGCCTTCACCAGTTCGAATTTCTGCTCGGGGAACACGCCGGCATACACCGCAAAATCGTTCGGCCCCACGCTTTCTGGGATTTCTCCCGGAGGGCAGACCTTTCCATCAAGTCCGATCGCGTGCGCGATGGTCGCCGCCGTGGCAGCGGCATCGCCGGTGACCATCACGGGCAGCACACCCAGGGTGCGCAATTCACCCAACAATTCGGCTGAGTCCCGCCGTGGCGGATCGCCGAACGCGACAAACCCGATCAGCTCCATGGCTCCCTCGGGACCAGCCGCGACGGCGAGGGTCCGGTATCCGGCGCGGTTGAGCGCGTCCAACTGCGAGGCGGCGTCTTCATTGATGACCGCAAGAGCGGCGACAGCCGCTGGAGCGCCCTTGACGATGCGGATTTCTTGGCCGCCGAGCATGGCGGTCGCGGCCGCCAATTTTGCCTCCGGGTCGAACGGGGTGAAACTCGTCGCATTGGGCGGCGCGTGCGCTGATGCTTTTTGCTTCACTTCCTTGCGGATCGCGGAGTCGATCGGATCGTCTCCGGCCGTTGAACTGGCGAGCGCGGCAAAGCCGAGGATGTCGCTCTCGTCGTAGTCTGACTTCACGGAACGAACGGCCGCCACTGTGAGTTCGTTGAGCGTGAGCGTGCCGGTCTTGTCGGAGCAGAGCACGTCGATGGTGGCCGCTTCGTGCAGTGCGGATAGCCGCGTGAGAAGCACGCCTTTCATCGCCAGCGTCCTGGCGCCCAAAGCTGCCGCCAAAGTGAATGTCGCCGGCAGCGCCACTGGCACCGCCGACAGCAGTGCCGTGAGTACGAGCAGCGTTATCTGCTCGATGCTGATTCTGATGAAAAGCGCGTAGGCAACGATCCCTATGGCGATGACAAAATTCATCACCGTCAGATTGCGAACGATAGCCAGCACCGCCTTCTGCTCGGCGCTGTCGACGTGAGCGATACTGACCAGTTCGGCGGTCCGGCCATAATAGGTGCGGGTTCCGGTAGTGATGACCGTGGCAGTCGCTTCGCCGCGACGAACCAGGCTCCCGGCGTAGCTCGTGTTGCCGCCGCTTGCCTCGACGGGAAACGACTCACCGGTGAGCATCGATTGATCGACTGACAAGGAGCCGCTGATAAGAGCGATGTCTGCGGGAACGACATCGCCCAGTGAGACCTGCACGAGGTCGCCCGGAACAAGATCGGCCGCCGGTAGATCGAGCCACGCACCGTCGCGCTTCACGCGAGACCTCAGCGTGAGCCGTTGTTTGAGCAGGGCCAGCGCGGCGTCCGCGCGGTTTTCCTGGAACACGCCGAGAACGACGTTGAGCACGAGCAGCAGCGCGATCATCAGAGCGGTCAGCCGCTGACCGATCGCGATCTGCAACACGATCGTTGCCTCGAGCATCCAGGGCACCGGCGCCCAAAAATGGTTCCCCACCCGTTGCAAGAGGCGTGGTTTGTCTTCGACAACCGTGTTGGGGCCACATTCCGCCAGCCGGCGCGCGGCTTCCGCGGAAGACAAGCCATTTGCCGCCAGGGAACTGTTCACTGCCTTGTCTTCGAGTTGAAGGTTCATGAAGACGTTCACCAGGCGCGAGCACGGGTCTTGATCTGCATCAACGTCGTCTCCTGCGGTTCGGCATTACCAATATGCGTGGGAGGGCGAGTCGAAGGGAAGGAGCATCCAATGGTCACGCGTCGTCAAGTCAATGCCGGAATTCTGTCAACCGCGGCCGTTGCCGTGAGCGCGAGTGTGGCCGCGACCGGTGCGCTTGCACAGACGGCTCAGATAATCGCCTTGCCCGCGCTCAGCATGACCGGCGGTAAATCGCTGATGCAGGCCCTCAAGGACCGGCAGTCGATCCGCGAATACGCCGACCGGCCGCTTTCGGACCAGGATCTATCGAACCTGTTGTGGGCCGCTTGGGGCGTCAATCGGACCGCCGGCGACGGCCGGACGGCGCCGCGTTGGCGCGATGCCTACCTGCTTGATATCTATGTCACCAAGGCCGACGGAGTCTGGCGTTATGAGCCCAAAGGCCACCAGCTGTTGTTCCACATGGCCGGAGATTTGAGGGGTCAGACGACGACCGGCCAGCCGTTCGTCGCGAAGGCGCCGGCCAATCTTGTTTACGCCGTGGATACCTCAAAGCTGACAGGAACCGACAGCGAAAAGAGCGCAGTCGCTGGGGCAACAGCGGCAGTGACTGGCGAGAACGTTTATCTCTATTGCGCATCCGCAGGCCTGGCGACCGTCTTCCGCGGCAGCGTGCCCGGCCAAGCGCTGGCGAAGACGTTGAAACTTGCGCCTGAGCAGATCGTTCAGTTTGCTCAGACGGTTGGCTATCCGAAGGCTTAGGAGCGACAAGATTTCTCAATTGGTTGAAATTAGCAAAGCAAGGATCGCGTACTGGAGCGTAAGAGCGAATCGGTTGTTGCTACTATACTTTTCCGACTCCCGTAAAAGGAGTACTGTGACAACCGACTTACCTGTGTCCGCTCACGAAGATTGATGGGAGGAAGTACGTGGTCATGGTGTGTGCGCGCATCCGGCTCTTCTTTGCCGCCATTGCGCTCCTCGTGGTCGCCGGCGCAGCGCCAGTTGCCGCCCAGCAGCCGGGTTCAGTCGATCCCAACGCTGACGCCGTGAAGGAGCAGCAATTGCTGCAGCAGTTCCACCGAATTCAGGGCCTTGGTTCGATACCCGATACAAAGTCATATGTGATAGAGCAGCCCATGGGCCGTGTGTGGCGGCTGTTTCATGAGGTCTACCTGC
>JASHVC010000067.1 GCA_030039655.1 Xanthobacteraceae bacterium
AAACGACTTTGCCTTCTGCGGCAATGAGGCGGGCCCCGGCTTCCCCTATTGCGCGGGCCACACGCGCATGGCGTACCGGATTCCGGCTCGCCAGCGCGCTTAGCCACAGCGTTGCATAAAACTCGCGGCGGCAGCGCAGCCTGAATGGCTTCCGCGAATCTTCTACGCTAGTCTCGCGCGCACTCAAGGAGGCAACAGAATGCATACTTGTTTGCGCGCGGGGGCATTGGTTGCCGCCGCAATCATCGCCCTCATCGCCGCCGTCACCTTTCAACCCGCCGCCGCACAACCCGTCATGACCACACCATCCGGACTGAAAATTATCGACACTAAAGTCGGCACCGGCGCCATGCCGCGGCCGGGCCAGACCTGCGTCATGCATTACACCGGTTGGCTTTATGAAAATGGCGCCAAAGGCAAGAAGTTCGACAGCTCGCTCGATCGCGGCCAGCCGTTCGAGTTCAAGATCGGCGCCGGTCAGGTCATCGCCGGTTGGGACGAAGGCGTTGCCACCATGAAGGTCGGCGGCAAACGCACGCTCATCATTCCGCCCGATCTCGGCTATGGCGCACGTGGTGCCGGCGGCGTCATTCCGCCAAACGCCACGCTGATCTTCGACGTCGAGTTGCTGGCCGTCAAAAATTAGCGGCGGCTTTCACGCGGGGCGGCCACCCGCCCCCCATTCAAGAAGCACAGGCGGCACTGCGTAAAGTGCAAGCCAGGATCGGCTGACAAAGCCGGCGAAGCCTCTACAATGCGCGTTGGGGCGGCGGAGTGATCGGTCTCCGAAGAGGGATCGCTAGAAACGCACGAGGGGTGGAAAGACATGGTCAAAGGTTTTGCCTCGGCCATTTTGGGTGCCGCAGCCGTTCTAGCCGTCATTGGAGCTCCGGCGCGGGCCGCGGACGACATCGAGGCACGCCTGGGAGTTTGCGCCGCATGTCACGGCCAGAACGGCGTGCCAGCCACTTCGGCCACGCCGGTCATCTGGGGGCAGCAGGCCAATTACCTCTATAAGGAATTGCACGACTATCACAGCGGCGATCGCAGCAACGCGATCATGTCGCCGATCGTCAAGACTTTCAGTTTGGAGGATCTGCGTAAGGTGGCGAATTATTTCGCCGCAAAGCCATGGCCGGCGCGCGAGGGAGCTCCAGCCGCCGGATCGCCGCCGGAGAAGATCACCATGTGCCGCGCCTGCCATGGCCAGAATTTCGAAGGCGGCGCACCGGCTCCGCGGCTCGCCGGCTTGAGCTATGAGTACCTGGCCGCGTCCATGAACAGCTTTGCGGACGGGCACCGGACCAACAATCTCGACATGCCCGGTTTCATGAAGGCGCTGACCCAGAGCGAACGCGACGCCATGGCGCGATACCTCTCCGGACTGTGAGAAGCCTGCTATGATTTGCGTTGAGGGGGCCGTCCGTGAATCGCACCAATATCCTCTATCTGATCATCGGCGTACTGATCGTCGCCGTCGCCGCGCTCGGCTATGAGCTTTATCAGGAACGCCATCAGCCTGAAGGCGTGCATATCGACGTCGGTCCGAACGGGCTGAGCATCGAGAAGAAATGAAATCGGCAACCGGCATTTACGGAACCCGAGGGTCGCGCTAGCGTTGGCGTTGGCGCCGATAACGGCGCTCACGCAAAGCCCTCGATCTGGGAGGATCTCATGGCACTTTACGTACGTAGGCAAATTGCGTTTGCATTCGCGCTCGCCGCTGGTGCGGCGCTGTTCGCGACTGCGGCGTCGGCGCAGATGATGGCCCACCAAGGCACCGCAGACGACGCCAAGGCGATGCTAAACAAGACGGTCGCCGCTATCAAAGCCGACAAGGCCAAGGCGCTCGAGGATATCAACGCCGGCACGAACGGCTTCCTCGTGGGCGACATCTATCCGTTCTGCTTCAATCTCAGCGACGGACTGAACGTTGCGGTCGCCAGCCCCAACGCCAAACCGCTGATGGGTAAGGACGTTCGGACATTTAAGGACGCCACTGGCGACGATTTTGGCGCGAGGATTTACGCCGCGGCGAAAGAGGGCCAGGTCAACGAAGTCAGCTACAAGTTTGCCAAGCCCGGTCCGGACAAGACGCCAGTGCCAAAGGTGAGCTTCGTCACCGCGGTCGCTGGCCTTGGTTGCGGCGTGGGCTATTACAAATAACCGCGGCGTAGACGTTTAAATAAAAACGCCCCGGATTCGCCAGTAGGCAATCCGGGGCGTTATCGCGACAAGACAGCGGTCGGTAGTGCTAGGGGCCGCCGAAGTGGTAGTTCAGGCCGGCACGCACGATGTTGTCGGTCACGTGCGTGCTCAATGTCACCGGGGTGAACGTCCCTACGCCGGTGAACGTGTTGTTGAAACTACCGAGATCGACATAGAGATATTCGACCTTGGCCGACCAATTCCGAGTGAGAAGGGCCTCGACGCCGCCACCCGCAGTCCACCCCACCCGCGTGGTGTCGAAATTGTTGCTGGCGGCGAGTGCGCCCTCCGTGACGGTCGTATTTGTATCGACTTCGCCGTAAGCCAGACCACCGGTCCCGTAAATCAGCCAATTCGGAGCAGGCAGGAAGCCGACACGTCCACGCACCGTGCCGAACCACGGCAGCTTTTCGCTGTAGCCCAGCGTGCCAGTGATAGCCGGAGCGCCCGGAATGGCGACGGTCTCACCCACCGAGCCTGAGCCGTCCTCGCTGGTGGCTTGGATGTCGGCTTCGAGCCCGAACACCCACGCGTTCGTCTGCCAGTTATAACCGATCTGGCCGCCACCCACGACACCGTCCAAGCGAGGCGAGCTCCCGCCGACCGGTACACCCGCAAATGTCGCGGAGTCGCTGGCTGTTCCGAAGCTGCCGCCGATGTTGCCGCCGATGTACCAACCGGTCCACATCGGAGGCGGAGGCGGCGTATACGGTGGCGGAGCCGGCGGTGCTTTCGCCAAGTCCGCCGCAAAGGCGGGAGCCGCTAATGCACTCAACGCGACGCACGCAACAAACAATTTCCTCATGAT
>JASHVC010000068.1 GCA_030039655.1 Xanthobacteraceae bacterium
CAACGCCGCTTTGGGCACGCCGTAAGGGCCGAAATTCAGTCCCGGATTGACCGCCTGTTTGGAGACGTTGAAGAGCAGACAGCCACCGGTCTTCTGCGCCAGCATGATGTGCACCGCCGCCTGCGCCACGCGCTGATAGCCGTAGAAATTCAGCTCGAAGCTTTTACGCATGACCGTTTCGTCCACTTCGCCGATGCGGCCCTGCCAGGCGGCACCGGCGTTGGAGACCACGATGTCGACGCCACCGAATTGCCTGACGATTTTGTCGAAGGCGGTGCGCACCGATTCCACGTCGGTCACGTCGCACACGACTGGCAGCGCCGGCGGCGAGATTTTCTCCGCCTGTTCGCGGGCGGCGGCAAAGTTCACATCGAGAAGGGCGACTTCGGCGCCCGCGGTGGCAAAAGCTTTGGCGGTGGCGGCGCCAATGGCGCCGGCTGCTCCGGTGACCGCGGCGATCTGCCCGGCAAGCGGCAATTTACTGCGTGTGCCGAGCTTAGCCTGTTCGAGCGGCCAATATTCGCAATCGAACATGTCGGCTTCAGAAATCGACTCGAAGCGGCCGATGGCCTCGGCGTCGCTAACGCCTTCGATCCAGGTCTCGGCGATGTCTGCTGCGATCACAGCGTCGCGCTTGGAGCGGCCAAGCCCGAATAGCCCAAGGCCCGGCACCAGGACGACGCGGGGCAGGGGATCGAGCTCGCGCTTGGTGCCGTCGACACGTTTGTTGTTACGCTCGAAGTAGCGATGATAGCGGATAGCAAACCCTTCCGCCCGCGCGCGTGTGGTGCGCGCGAATTCATCGAGACTCTCGTTATCCGGAGCCGGCAGGACGAGCGGCCAGTTCTTGGTGCGGATGGTGTGATCGGGCGTCAGCACGCCTTCTTGGCTCGCACGCGCCAGGTATTTGCTGTTGAGGAATTCCAGCACGCTGTCGGTGCGGCGAAAGTCCAGAACGAGCCGTCGCCAGGCCCCTTCGATGTTCGCATCCCGTTCGCTGCAAGCGCCGCGCACGATCGGCGCGACTCGCGCTTCGCTGGCAATGTCGTGCGGTGTCGGGGCTGCCGCGACGGTTTTGCGCCGACGCGCGATGAACTCTTCGGCGAGTGTGACCATTTCGATCATGCGCTCGTAAGCCTCGCGCGCATTCTCGCCGTAAGTGACGATGCCGTGCTTGCCGAGAATGAGCCCATCGCTCGGCTTTTCGCGTTCGAAGACCTCGATGGCTTTCTTCGCAAGGCCGAAGCCCGGCATGACGTAAGGGACAAAACCCAAGCGCTTCGCAAACACATCGGCGCATTTTTTCTCGGCACCAGGCTGGTCGATCAGACTGAGCACGGCCGTCGCATGGGTATGGTCGATGAATTTTTGCGGTAGGAACGCGTGCAGTATCATCTCGACGGACGGATTTGGTGCCGCCGGATCGATCAGACTGGCACGTTCGATACCGACCAGGTCCTCATCCTCGATGCGGTCGAGGACGCGCAGCTTGCGCATGGGATCAAGCCGCACGGCGACGAGACCGTCGGCCTCGATCGACGCCATGTCGACGCCGGTTGCCTTTACACGCAATACCTCGACCTCCTCGCCAAGGCGGTCACGCATGCGCATTTTCAGTGAAGTGTTGCCGCCGCCGTGCAGTACCAGCTTGGGATCTCGGCCGAGCAGGCGGGTGGTATAGAGGCGCAAGGCCAGATCGCGGTCGATGCCGGATTTGGCGCCGTGCGCCACCATGGCTTCGGCGTCGCTATCGACCCACCCGCTTTTCATGGCGCGCTCCCAAGCGGAGAGGCGGCCGAGCTGCCGCCATCAGCCGCCGGCGAAGCGGCGCGACCACCATCCGGTCCGGCGCGGCTTGGCCGCGTTCACAGTTTCATCGACTTCGGTAATGGCAGGCTCCGCTGTAGCTGCTGCGGGCGGCGGAGCAGCCGGCGCCGGCGTGTCCGCGCCGCCGCCTGACGTTGGGACCGGTTCGCGCACGGTCGAGCGTCGCCGCGGCGGCTCGGCCTCGATGGCAGCCGCAGGCGGGGGCTCCGTGGCAACGTGCGCACCCTCGGGCGGAACAGCATCCACTGGCGCCGGTGCGTCTAGATCGGCGACGGCATGTGAGAGTTCAGGCTCTGCTCCCGATGGCGCGTCAGGTTGATCCGGCGCAAACTCGCGTTGCGCTGCGTCCGCTCCGTCGCGATGGGATTCATGCCCGTAATCGCCGTTGCGCTCGCGCTCATGCCGGTTGCGGCGCCCGCCGCGGCGGCCGCGGCGACGGCGACGGTGATCGCCATGGCCTTCGCCGCGCTCTCCGCGCTCGCGCGGCTGCGCTTCGCCGTGAAGCTCTTCGGATGGAGGATCTTCGCCGTTTGCAGCTTCGGCGTCGGCTTCAGCTAATGGTTCGCCTTCCGATTCCGCGGTAGCCTCGTGGGTGAGAGGCTGATCGTGCGGGGTATCCGCGTTGGCATCGCCGTTCTCCCGTCCACGCCCGCGCCGCCTCCGCCTTCGCCGCCGGCCACCGCCTTCGCGCGGCTCAGATGCCGCAGCCGCTTCCGCCTCTTCGGTCTGTTCGGCGTCTTCAGTTTCCAGCGTGGCGGTGTCCTCGAGATCGTCCTCTTCTTCCAGCGGTGCCGTGACGGGCTGCGCTTGTTCGGCGATAGCGCGAGCCGCCTCGGCTGTGTGCACCTGTTCACCGCGGTCGATCACGAAGGCCTGTGGAGCTGCGACCGACTCGTCGGCCGCTATCGTGATGGTGATGGCAAACCGCTCTTCCAGGCTGCGCAGGTGTGCGCGCTTCTGATTGAGCACGTACAGCGCCACGTCGGGCCGGGTGCGGGCGATAAGATTGTGCGTCCCGCCGCGCATCAATTGATCTTCGAGAGCACGCAGCACCTGCAGCGCCAGCGACGACACCGAGCGGACATGGCCGCTGCCGCCGCAATACGGGCACTTCTCCGTCGAGCTTTCCAACACGCTGGTGCGGATCCGCTGCCGCGACATTTCCAGCAGGCCGAAATGCGATATGCGGCCAACCTGGATGCGGGCGCGGTCCTGCTTCAGACACTCCTTCAACCGCCGTTCCACCGAGCGGTTGTTGCGCTTCTCGTCCATGTCGATGAAGTCGATGACGATCAGGCCAGCGAGATCGCGCAAGCGCAGCTGGCGGGCGATCTCGTCCGCCGC
>JASHVC010000069.1 GCA_030039655.1 Xanthobacteraceae bacterium
GCTCGCAAGCATCTCGCCGAATCCTCCGGCCAATTGTCGTTCGTCCTAGCCGACCTCACCGACCCAACTTGGCCCGAGCGGGTCGGCGGCCCGTTCGACATGATTGTGTCGGCGATCGCCATCCACAATCTTCGCAAATCGGAACTCATCGCCGGCTGCTATCGAGGCATCGCAAGTCTGCTCAAGCCCGGCGCGCCGTTTCTCGATTACGACCTCTTCGGCATATCGGGCGGCATCGAAACGCACATTGGGATGATGCAGGAAGCTGGCATGACCCGCGTGTCGCGGACGTGGGACGATGGACATGCAGCCGTCATCGTCGCTCACGGCAAGCGCGCCCTATAGGACTGGCCCGCGCCTCGCGCGCACAAACATCAGCTGCGGCGAAGGCAGGCTTCACCGCCCGTACAGACTTGGGCGCGAGCCCGAAGCGAGTGTGGCTTCGCGCGACGCTGAAAGCCTATGGCGTAATCGGCTCGATCGACCGCTCGCTCCGTGCCGCGCTTTCCTTGGGCTGCGCATGATCGCGGGCAGACGCTGGCAGTTGCAGCACCGTGGCCTGCTGGCCGGGCATCAACCGCGTCACCATCACGATCTGGCCGCCGGGGAATTCGAGGGCGTCGTGATGGACATGCGGGTCGTCCATGTTGACCTGCCGGAATCGGGCAACTTTGTGCTCGACCCGAGCCTTGCCGAACAGGCTGAAGGCGCGATCGTATTGAACCTCTTCGTCGAAGGCGATCTCGGTGCCGGGTAGCAGACAAACCGCCACGTCAGGCTGGCCGACGGCCGAGAAGCCGCGGGTGATCGATCGGGCAAAATCGGTCGCAACAAGCCTGTCGCCCACTTTGGCCGGGCGGGAGGCGACGAGATGCAGACTGTAGTCGCACATTTCTGGGGCACTCCTCTGCGGAGAAGCCGAAACGGCCTCTCGGTTGCTGAACACCGGCATTGGCCGAATGTTCCGTCTGGCAGCTTGATCGGAGCCGGTACGGATGCTTCGGTGGGCATGAGGCAATTTTATGGAATGCCGGTAACACTGGCGCGACTGCAGCATGGACGAGCGCACCGCCGATCCGCCTAGCGAGGAATCGCAACCCGGCGCTCGTGATGAGTCGAGCGTTGGCGGCAAATACTTCAACAAACACAAGGATCACGTGCCGCTCGGCATCGGCTACATGGTGCTGGCGACGAGTTTGTTTGCCGCCGCGGCAGCGATGACGAAGTGGCTGGTCGGCATTTACCCCGTGGGCGAAGTAGTGTTCGCGCGCTCGTTTTCGTCGTTCCTGGTCTGCGCCACCGTCATGCTGCCCATCACTGGTTTTGCCGTCTACAAGACAAGCCGGCTGCGCGATCACCTCGCCCGCGGCGTGTCGCAGACGATTTCGCAAACATTGTTCGCGCTGGCGTTCACGCTTATGCCGCTAGCCGGGGCGGTGTCGATCAATTTCTCTGCGCCGCTGTTTTCCGCTTTGATTTCGATCCTGTGGCTCAAGGAGCGCGCAACCGTCGCGCGCTGGAGCGCGCTGCTGATCGGCTTTGCGGGCGTGCTCATCGTTGCCCATCCGGGCAGAAACTCGTTCACGCTCGGCGCGCTGTTTGCCCTCGGCAATGCGGTCCTGTACGGCAGCGTCACCGTGGCGGTGCGCAGCATGACCAAGACCGAATCGGCAAATACGCTGATGATGTGGCAGCTCACCATCATCGCGTTCTTTCACAGCTTCCTGTTGCTGTTTGGCGTTCGCTGGCCCACGCTCATCGATGGGCTGATGATGTTCGGCATGGGCTTTCTCAATGCCGTCGGCCAATATTTCTGGACTCGATCGCTGAGTCTTGCGCCGGCGACGGCCGTGGCGCCATTCTATTACCTCATGCTCGTTTGGGCGCTGGGGTTTGGGTATCTCATCTGGGGCGATGTCCCCTCCGCGGGCCTGCTGACCGGTTCCGCCATTGTGGTTGGCTCAGGCTTCTTCCTGTTCTGGCGCGAGGCGCGGTTGCAGCGTTCGATTGCCGTGCCGCGCGTTTCGGCCGCGAAAGCGCCGTGACGGAGGGCAGCGATGCGTCGACTTTCCCTCACTTGCGCAAGCTGTAAATACGACCGCATCGAGGCGCTGCGCTCCGGCGAGGTGCGAGCGGAAGGCATCGACCTGAACGTCATGATGTTTCCTTCGGGGCGGCAGATTTTCGACCGCATGGTTGGCGGGCAGGAATTCGATGCATCCGAGTTGTCCGCGTCCGAATTCATCAGCCTGATGGGACGCGGCGACTGCCCGTTTGTCGCTATTCCCGTCTTTCCGTCGCGGGTGTTCCGCCATGGCTACATCTTCGTCAACAAACGCTCTGGCATCCGCACACCAAAGGATCTGGAGGGTCGCCGTGTCGGCCTGCCGCTCTACACCCAGACCGCATCGATCTGGGTGCGTGGCCATTTGATGCATCAGTTCGGCGTCAATATCGACGCGATCCATTGGGTTCAGGGCGCAGTGGAGACCAGCGGCAGCCACGGCCACCCGCACGCACTGCCGCTCCTGCGCCCGCCGCCGATTGCGCAGAACCGCAGCGGTCGGCCGCTCGCCGAACTGCTGGCGGCGGGCGAGATCGACGCACTCGTGGGCTCGCGCAAGCCGCCGTCGTTCGGCATCCATCCGGACGTGGTGCGGCTCTTGCCCGACCATCATGCACTCGAACGGGAGCTGTATCAGCGCGAGCGAATCTT
>JASHVC010000070.1 GCA_030039655.1 Xanthobacteraceae bacterium
TGCTGGGCGAGATCAGGTACAAATGGCACGCCCTTCAATTCAGGATTGGGGCTCGCGCCACCCTGAAAAAGCACCGAAACCGTCCCGGATGAAATCCAGTCAGGCCTACGGACTTTCACGCTGTCGAGGCTCTCACAGAAGCCCTGCACCTCGCCGCGCTCCATGGCGAGAAAAACATCGGCCGATGACGGGTAGCCACCGACCAGCTTGAACTTCATTCCCAAGATGTCGTTGAGCGCCTTCGGGTAGGAGTGCGTGCCGGTGCCCGGCCCAGTGTCGCCGACGATGAGCTCCTTCTCGGTGAGATCGTGTGCGGTTTTAACCGGGGCCGTGTGATAGGCGATACAGACATTTGTCTCCGTGGCGGGCGTGCCGACCCACGAAAATTTGGTTGCGTCGAATTGGGCGCCCGGTTCGCCAGTGAGCGGACCGAGCGCGGCATCGCGCGCGATCAGCGCCATCGTGGTGCCGTCCTTCGGCGCCTGGCTGTAGATGAAGCTTGCGGCGCGATAGCTGCCGCCGCCGGGTAGATTCTGCGAGACCACCGTGGGGTTGCCGGGCAGGTGCTTGCCGATGTGACCGGCCACCATGCGCGCCCACATGTCGTAGCCACCGCCTGGGCCGAAGCCGATGATCATCGTGAAGGTCTTGCCGGCAAGTGTGGCGGCTGGCGCCTGCGCCGTGGCCGAGCCGGCGACGAGAAGAAAGCCGAAGGCGCTGAACAATAATCCGATCGGGATTGCGGCGCGCGGTCTGTTGCGCTCGGTCATTGTGACCCTCCCCAAAGGGCGTGTGTTCTACCGGGACCTGCTAACAAATGTTGTGTCACAACGATAGCGGCAATCCGCCGCTACTCGCGACGTAGACCACAGGCGGCGCGGGGTTTGGTGACCATTCCGCCGCCCTATGATAGTCCTCTCGCGAGTATTCCCTCCTGGACGCCGGTCGGATGCCCTTCGACGTGTTCATCAGCTATTCGGTACACGACAAACTGACCGCCCAGGCCGTCTGCGCCACGCTCGAATCTAAGGGCGTACGATGCTGGATCGCGCCGCGCGATATCATGCCGGGATCCGAGTACGGCGACGCGATCGTCGACGCGATTAATCAGTCGCGGGCACTGGTGTTGGTGTTTTCATCCAATGCCAATCAATCGCCGCAGATCAGGCGGGAGGTTGAGCGCGCGGTGAGTAAAGGCTTGCCGATCGTGCCGCTGCGCATCGAAAACATCGCGCCTACACAATCCTTGGAATATTTCATTGGTGCCGTGCACTGGCTCGATGCACTGACGCCGCCGCTGGAGAGCCACCTTCAGCGTCTGGCCGAGGCGGTGAAAGCGCTGTTGCGAATCGATTCCCCTGGCCTTGCGGAAGGGCAGGTACGGGTGCCCATCATGACGCCGCTCGAACGGGCCGCGGCGGCTGCGTCCATTCCGTCCGCAAGCAGGCCCGCATGGCAACGCAACCGGGTCGCGCTCGGCGTTATCGGCGCTTGCGTTGTTTTGATCGCCATCGGCGTGATCTGGTATTTGAAATCGGTCACCTCCGTGAATGCCGCGGAGTGCGAACGGCTGTGGATCAAACGCAACTCGTTCTACAAATCACACGGCCTTTGCTTCGAGACGCAACGGGCCAAAGCTCATTTCGACAATACCGGATGCACCTATAACGATCAGGATTACGTATATGAGCATGTTTTTTCCGATGCCGAGCGCGTCCAGGTCCAGGACATTCGCAATGAAGAGAAGGCGCGCGGTTGCCTCTGATGCGGACGGCATGGCATGCCGGGGAGCGAGGCCGGGAGGGTGATTCATGAATATTCATCGGCGAGAATTTCTGCGCCTAATCGGGACGGGGACAGGGCTCGCCGCCGGCGTGCGTAGCCCTCGCGCGGAGGCCTATCCGTCGCGCCCGGTCCATATGCTGGTTGGCCAGGCCGCCGGCAGCTCTTCGGACCTTTCAGCGCGCCTGATCGCCCAATACCTGAGCGAACATCTCGGCCAGCAGTTCGTTGTCGACGTCCGGCCGGGGGCCACCGGCAACATCGCCACGGAGGCGGCGGTTCACTCGGCGCCAGACGGTTACACGATTCTCCTGATCAACTCGCAGAACACCATCAACGCAGCACTCTTCACCAAGCTCAACTTCGATTTTGTCCACGACATCGCGCCGATCGCCTTGGTCCACCGAGTGCCGTTGGTCATGGAGGTCAATCCGGCGTTTCCGGCGAAGACGGTGCCGGAATTCATTGCCTATGCGAAGTCCAATCCGGGCAAGATCAATATGGCCTCGGGCGGCATCGGCGGCCCGCAACATGTCGCCGGTGAGTTGTTCAAGTTCATGGCCGGCGTCGACCTCGTGCACGTGCCGTACCGCGGCTCGACGCCGGCTCTGGTCGATCTGATGGCCGGTCAGGTGCAGGTCATGTTCGACGTCACGCCGTCGTCGCTGCCACACATCAGAGCGGGCAAGCTTCGGCCGCTGGCGGTGGCCACGCCGGAGCGCATGGATCTGCTGCCTGGCATTCCGGCCATGGCGGAATTTTTGCCCGGCTATGAGGCATTCGGTTGGATCGGCTTTGGTGCGCCGAAGGATACGCCGGTTTCCGTCATCGATACGCTGAACAAAGCGATCAATGCGGCTGCAGCCGATCCAGATATCAAAGCAAAGCTCCTTGACCTCGGCGTGCAGATCATGCCGCCGAATACTCCCGAGGACGTCGCCAAGTTCATCGCCGCCGACACCGAAAAGTGGATCAAGGTGGCGAAGTTCGCCAACATCAAGGTCGAATAGCCGCTCGGTACTTCCGAGATCGAGGTGAGTAGGCCAATTCCTTTTACCACAGAGGACACCAGACTGATGAAACTTCCGCGTCGCAGGCTTTTGCAGGTTGCCGGTGCCATGGCGCTGGGGTCATTGGCTCGTCCGGCGCGCGCGGACACTTATCCCTCACGGGTCGTTAAATTCATCGTCGGCTTTCCCCCCGGCGGCGGCGCGGACCTCGCTACGCGTATTGTCGCCGGCGGCCTGTCGGACATCTGGCATCAGCAAAACATAGTCGAGAACCGGCCTGGTGCTGGCGCTCGGATTGCGCTGGACGCCGTGGCGCACGCGCCGCCCGATGGCTATACGGTGTTGCTGGCGCCTGGATCGCCCCTGGTCCAGGCGCTTCTTTTTTCCAAGCTGACGTTTGACCCCGCCGCCGATTTCGCGCCGGTGTCGCTGGTCGGCACGTATCCAAACATCATCGTTGTGCCGAACACTTCGCCGTTTCAAACCCTTCAGGAATTCATCGCCTACGCCAAGGCCAATCCAGGCAAGGTGAGCTGGGCCTCGCCCGGTGTGGGCACGGTGCCGCATCTTGCGGGCGAGTTGTTCAAGCACATGGCCGGCATCGAAATGACCCACGTGCCATATCGCGGCGTCACCGAAGGGCTGATGAGCGATTTTATTTCCGGCCGTCTCGATCTGATGTTCAACACGACGGGGTCGCTGTTGCAGCCGGTCAGAGCGAAGCAGGTGCGGGGCCTCGCGGTGACGAGCGCAACGCGCTTTGCCGACGAGCCGGAGCTGCCGACCGTCGCGGAGTCTGGCGTGCCCGGATATGACGTTTCGTCGTGGTACGGAGTATACGTGCCGGCCAAGACGCCGCCGGAGATCATCAGCAAGATCAACGCCGACATGGCGACGATGCTCGCCGATCCGGCCATCAAGGAGAAATACAAGGTGCTGGGCGTGCTGGCGCAAGGTTCGACGCCAACCGAGCTTGCCGCTAAGAACAAAGGCGATGCGGCCTTGTGGGGGCCGATCATCAAAGAAGCGAATATCCAGGTCGAGTAAGGTGCGCGAGCAGACGTTCGCATTGGCCGCTTTGGAGCCGCCGCGTCAGGCAACACGATAGCGCTGGATGACACGCTCATCCACCTCGATGCCCAAACCAGGCCCTTGCGGGACGCGCATGTGGCCGTCGCGCGCCTCGATGGCCTCGCCGAGCGGCGTGGCTTCGAGCTCGCAGTAGAAGCGCTCGCACATGGAATCGGGAAGGCACGCGGCGATAACATGTAGCGTCGCGATCAACCCCGGCCCGAAATAGGGCGTGTGCGGCATGACGCGTACGCCGTGCTGCTGCGCGATCGCGATCGCCTTGCGCATGGCGATGACGCCGCCGATCTTGGTGACGCTTGGCTGAAAGATATCGAGCGCGCCGCGCTCGATGGCCGCGCGCGCCTCGCCCGCATGAGCGATGTTCTCACCGGCCGCGATGGTAACGCCGGTCTCGCGCCGGATCCGCGCCATGGTGTCGTAGTCGTCGACCGGATCTACAGGCTCTTCCAACCAAGCGAGATTGTAGACTTTAAGCTTACGCGCCATTTCGAGTGCTTCGTCGGGCGGCCAGGCGCAATTGGTGTCGACCATCAGTGCGATGTCCGGCCCGGCCGCTTCGCGTCCCGGTGCCACGGTCTCCACCAGGTGTTCGTGCAGCTTGACGGCTTTGTAACCGCGCGTGACTGCCTGCTCAGTGTAACGGGCGACGAGATCAGGTTTGCCGTAGCGTAGAAGGCTCGCGTAAGTCGGGATGCGCTCGCGCGTGGCGCCGCCCAGCAAGCGATGCAAAGGCACACCCTTCGCCTTGCCGGCAACGTCCCACAACGCGATGTCGACCCCCGACAATGCAAAGCTAACCGGGCCGTGCCGGCCCATGGCGTGAAGTTTGCGCTGCAAGTCGGCCATGAACGACGGCACATCGGTGAATTCGCGGCCAACGCAGAGCGGCGCCACGACGCGCGTGATCGCTTCGCGTGTCACCGCCGACGCGGCAAAGCCGAACGCCTCGCCCCAGCCGGTCAAACCCGCATCGGTCTCGACGCGCACAAACAGCACTTCCATGAGGGTCCATGGTCCAAGCGGCCGCATCTGCTTGGGGCCGCCGTGCTCGTAAGGGACGGCGATGAAGAGGGGTTCGACTTTGGTAATTTTCATAACCTTCCTCATTTCCGGCGCGCTGGCCGCGCTCGCGAGGCAGCAGATCACAATGGCGAGGATTGAGCGGATGAGCGGCGCGCGGGAACCACGTGAACGACGGCATATCCGCCGTTCTTCAGTGCGCGCAGAAACTGAGGGATCATCGCTGCGGTCTGCGCTCTGGTATCGTGGAACAGCACGATGCCGCCGTGCGAGGCCGCGAGCCGTCCGAGCACGAGTTGTAGTTGCTGATCGGGCGTTTGCGGGTTCCAGTCGCTCGCCCACAGGTCGGCCCCGAATACCACAATTCCGCGGCGTTCAAGATAGTCGAGTAGTGCCGGTGTGGAGGCGAAGCCGGGAAAGCGGAAGAAAGGAGTCCGCGGCGTCTCGGTCGATTGACCATATAGGGCGCCATCGACGGCGCTAAATCCTCGGTCGATTTCGGTGATGGCGGCGGCGATCGGCATTTTATCAAGCAGAGGATGCGAGAAAGTGTGTGAGGCAACGGTGTGCCCCTCGGCGATTTCGCGACGGGCCAGCTGCGGATACGCACTTGTGTTGCGTCCCAAGAGAAAGAACGTGGCTCGCGTGCATTCGGCCTTAAGCGCATCGAGAACACGCGGAGTTGTGCCCGGCCATGGGCCGTCGTCAAAAGTCAGCACGACTTCTCGCGGCCTGAGCGGTAAGGTCTGTGGAAAGGACTTGCGGCCGACCCGCGGCGTTGTCGCTGCATCGACCGCAAGGATGCGTTCCGTGCCTAGCGTGTCCGTTCGGCCCTCACACGAGGGCTGAGCCTGCGCTTGAGTCAACGCAAATCCAAGTACTAGGAGAAAGACGGCGGCCAAGGGCGGCATAAAGTGATGCGGCGACATCGCGTGGATCGGATCGCTTTCGCGGCTAATAAACCACAACACTACGAATCGACTTGCCCTCGTGCATCAGATCAAAGCCCTTGTTGATTTCGCCGAGCGGCATGGTGTGAGTGATCATCGGATCGATCTCGATCTTCTTTTCCATGTACCAGTCGACGATCTTC
>JASHVC010000071.1 GCA_030039655.1 Xanthobacteraceae bacterium
TGCGACGGGTCGGCGAAGGCGAGTTCCTCTGCAATGTCCTGGATGGGCTGGGTGGTGAACACGAGCTGGCGCTTGGCCTCGGTGAGCACGCGCTGACGGATGAGATGGCCGGCGGTGACGCCGGTCGAACGCTTCACGTGATCGTTGAGGCGGTCCACTGTCATGCCCAGCCTCTCGGCGTAAAATGCCAGCAAACGTTCTCTCCGGAAATACTCATCGACCAGTGCGCGAAGTTGGGCCACGGTGGCGTCGGCCGGCTGCAACGTCACTGTACCGGTACGCGCGCGGCTCGCGGCCAGGCGCGCCACCCCGACGGCGATCAGAACGAGCAGGCTGCGCATGGCCAGCCGATAGCCTTCGCGCGCCAAGCTGTGCTCTTCGTCGAGTTCTCTGCAAAGGGCCGAGAGACGCGCGCGCTCGCCGTCATCTCCGATGGAAACGATCGGATGTGCAGCAAGCGCCCGCAACCGCGTCAGCGCCTCGCCGGAGCGGCCAGCGAGTCCCGCGGCCGCATCTTCGGTGAAGCTGAGAACCCACCCGTCAGTGACGTTCGGCTCGAAACGAAAACCATGAGCAATCGTCGCCGGGACGAGAATGGCGGCAGGCGCCGTAAACGGAAGCGCCGCCGCCTCGAACGTGAGCGTGCCGCCCCCGCGTTCGATGAGCAGGATCTGAAACAGATTGCGATGCCGGTGCGCGCGGATCGTCCAGTCATGAATCGAAGAACGCGACGCAATAGTTTCGATATGGATGAAATCAAACGCCTGATCGTCAGGCGGATCGCCGTATAGGTGGAACAAAGGTAGTGCAACGGCCATAGTGCAAGCATAGGCCGATCACAGCCGAGAAGAAGATGCGGCAGAAGCGCCCCTGGCGACTTTGCACAACAACGTAAAAAACAGCGGCCCGCGCTGTGCACGGGCCGCTGCGACGCAACGTCAATTGTTAGCGGTTACCGCCGTGTTGGCCACCCTGCTGACCGCCGTGCTGACCACCTTGGCCGCCCTGTCCACCCTGTTGGCCTCCCTGCCCGGGCTTGTTCTGGCCGCCCTGCTGCTGCTGACCGGGCTTTTGCTGTCCGCCCCCGCCCTGTTGCGGGTTGCCCTGGTTTTGCTGTTGGTCGCGACGCGGTTCGTTCTGGCGTGGATCGTTCGACATAGGGCGTTCTCCAGTCTTTCGAGGGATTTAGGACCTCTCCCGGCCCACCAGCTCAATGCTGGGCACGGCCTTTTGTTCCCCTTGCGATTGATCGAACTTCGGCCAATCGATTGAAAAATAAGCAGAATCGACTATAGGCCGAAGCTCAAATTAGAGGCGCCGCGTCACAATAAAACCGTGTTCGGTTTCGGCTGTTCCGGTTCCGCTCAGACCGGCTTGTAGGCCCGGTCGTGGTAGACCAGCGCGGGTCCGCTCGGGCCAAGGCGGACCGCTTGTACCGCGCCAAAGATGACGTTGTGCGAGGCCACCGCTTTAATATCGATGGTGCGGCAGTCGAAGGCGACGACCGCGGTCGTCAGCACCGGTGACCCCGTCTTCAACGTGGTCCACTCGCCAACCGAAAATCGCTCTTCCAGATGCACGCCGCTGCGGCCGGCGAAAATATCGGCGAGATTCGACTCGGCCGCACCAAGGGTATTCACGCAAAACACGCCGTTTTGCGCCATCAACGGCGCGCTGTTGCTGCGGCGGTTGAGGCAGACCAGAAGCGTCGCCGGCTGATCGGACACCGAGCATACCGCCGTCGCGGTAAAGCCGGTCTTGCCCCCTGGGCCCGCCGTGGTGACGACATGCACGGCGGCGCCAAGCCGGGCCATGGCTTCGCGAAAAGGCGGCGGCTCGATGCTGATGACGGGCTCGGGTGCGACGGCCGTAAAGGCGCCGTCCATCGCATCGTCAGGCCGTTGGTCGATCCAGCTCATACGCTCTCGTCATCACCCGGCTAGGCGAACGACGCAGTATCCACCTAACATCTAAATTTCAGCAACACGCGCCGCGCATAGTGGATGCCCGGCTTTCGCCGGGCATGAGGCAAATTTCATTCTGCCGCGCGGCGCTCGCCAGGCAGTCCCGGATACGCCACGTCGTCCGGGTCGAGCCACGCCGGATCTGTCCAGCCGTTTTCGTCGTATTCGGCCATGCATTGATCGGCGAGCGCCGTCATCTGCTCCATGATGCCGGAGCCGCGCGCGTTCCACAGCGCCTGGATGCGAATGTCCTCGTGGTTGCCGGCGTAGTTGCGCTCGTAGAGTTCGTGGCGGCCGCCGAATTCCGTACCGATGGCATCCCAAAGCAGCTTCATGATCTTGATGCGTTCCCGGTAATCGATGCCGTGCGAACCGCGGACATAGCGCGCCAGATAGCGATCGATGGCCGGGTTTTTGAAATCCTTGGCCGACGACGGCAGATAGATCAGCGACGAGGCGACGATCTTTTCCACGATTTCCTTGACGCGGCCGTAGGCGTCGCCGGCGAACACGCGGTAGCTCGAACCTGACTGCAGATTGGGCAATACGGCGCCGTTCACCCACGGCGTCGGATTCATCGCCATGGCGTCAGTCAGCGACCAGAACAAATGCCGCCAGGCGATGATCTCGCCGAGCATCGCCTGATTGCCGCGAAACTCGTCCGAGCCCGCCGCGCGCAAGGCCTTGGCGATGACGCCAACCAGAAAGTCGAGTTTGACCGCCAGCCGCGTGCAGCCCTGAAATTGATAGCCGGCCAGAAATCCCGATTGCGGAAAGAAGACCTTCAGCTTCTCCAGATCACGGTGCAGCAGCACGTCTTCCCACGGCACGAACACGTTATCGAACACGAAGATCGCATCGTTCTCGTCGAAACGCGACGACAACGGATAGTCGAATGGCGTCCCCATCACGCTCGCAGTCATCTCATAGGATGTTCGGCAGAACAGCTTCACGCCGGGCGCGTTCATCGGCGCGATGAACATCACCGCAAGGTCGGTATCGTGCAGCGGCACGGCGGCATTCTGGCCGAGGAAATTATAGTGCGTCAGCGCAGATGCCGTTGCCACCACCTTGGCACCGGACACGTAAATGCCGGCGTCGGTGTCTTTCTGGATGGTGATGTAGATGTCCTT
>JASHVC010000072.1 GCA_030039655.1 Xanthobacteraceae bacterium
CTCATGGCCTGCGTGAGCGAGAAGCGCGCCTGACCGCGGAACGGATGGTTCTCGTCGTCGTAATGCTGCGACGGCGTACCCGCGGGCGGTGGCACCTCGGTGTTGTAACCGTGCATGTCGGCACCGAGCGTATGTGGCACGATGCCAGCCGCGAGCGCCACGCGGGCCAGCCGGTAAGAGAAGTGGCTGCCGTGACCAACATCGATCTTGAGGCCTTGATCGATCGCGGCGCGAATGACGGTGTGGACCTTGCCCTCGCGGTTGACGAAACCGCCGGGATGACGCGTGAACGGATGCGCCAAAATATCGCCCGCCCGCAGTTTGGGAATCACCCGCTCCAGGATTGTGTCGGCGTCTTCGCCGTTGGCGCCACTTTCGGGTAGGCCCCAGAGCGTACCGAAATGAACGTAGAGCGGGAGGTCGGTGCGGCGGCCGATCTCAGCCGACATTTCCAGAACCTTGATGCCCCAGCGCGCGAAGCCGCCGATCTCAGCATGGCCCTTGATGCCGCGCACGATGTCTTTGTTGGCGTTCGCCGACTTGACGGTGGCGTCGATGTCGACGCAATCGGGACTATAGAGATTGGGGTAGTAATGACCCTCGAGACCGCCGACCAGATAAGCCGACAGGAACGCATAAACCTGCGTGTCCGCCTGTTCGACGATGAAGTGCCGAAAACCCGGCAGCGTCATGCACGACGGACCGCCCTGATCGATCACCGTGGTAACGCCGGAGCGCACCCCGACCATGTCCGGGTTCAAGCCGAAGCGGCCGGTGGCGTACTGATAAACGTGAGCGTGGGTGTCGATCAGGCCGGGCAGCACCAGCTTGCCGGAGACATCGATCACCTCGCGCGCGCTAGACGGAAGGATCGTGGCTTCGACGGCGGCCACGCGGCCATCGCGGATCGCCACATCGCGAATGCCATCGATACCGGAGGCCGGGCAAATGACACGCCCGCCGCGGAGCAGAAGGTCGTAGGTGGTCTTGTCGGCCATGGGACTTATCCGTGTTCGCTGTCTTGGCTTTAGTGTGGCTCGCCTGAAATCAAGATACCAAGCGAGGCCGCCACTTCCAAGCAAGGCGCGTGCCTCGCAATCAGGGCATTTAATCCTTCTTACGGCCGCAGGCGATTGCCGCCAGCACCCGTTGCGGGGTGATCGGCGAAACAAGCAGCTCCGCGGAAAGCGGCCGCAACGCATCGTTGATGGCGTTGGCGATTGCCGCCGGCGGTGCGATGGCTCCGCCCTCGCCCACGCCTTTGACGCCAAACTCCGTGTAGGGCGCGAGCGTCTCCATGTGCTCGATACGCGGTGCCGGCATTTCGACCGGCCCAGGCAGCAGATAATCGGCCAACGTCGAAGCGAGCGGCTGCCCGGAAGAGTCGAACGGCATTTCCTCGTAAAGCGCTGTGCCGATTCCCTGAGCGATGCCGCCGAGAATTTGGCCGTCGACCACCATCGGGTTGACCAGCTTTCCGCCGTCCTCAATCACCACGTAATCGAGGATATCCACGTAGCCCATCTCCGGATCGACGGCGACCAGCGCAGCGTGCGTGGCGTAGCTGAAGGTGCCGGTGTCCGGATTCGGCCGATAGCCGATGGTCGCCTCCAGGCCACCCATGTCGACATCGTGCGGCAGATTTTGCGGTTTCAGATACCAGGTGCGCGCGATCTCGCGCAGCGTGATCGAGCCGCCCGGCCCTACCACTTCACCATTGCGCACGGCGACGTGCGCGGGATCGGCTTGCAGCAGTTGCGCGCCGATCTTGGCGGCTCGCTGGGCGATCTCCTTGCACGCCACCGACACTGCACCGCCCGCCATCACCATGCAGCGCGATCCCCACGTTCCGGTGGAATAAGGAGTCATGGCGGTGTCGCCGTGCACGACTTTAATCTTGCCGACGTCGATGCCGAGTATTTCGTGCGCCACCTGCGCCAGCGTCGTCTCCAGACTCTGGCCGTGAGACTGCACGCCGACTCGCAGCTCCAATCCACCGTCCGGCGTCAGACGCGCGGTGGCCTGTTCGAAGCCAGGCACCATAGGGATGCCCCAGCCATAATAAACGGAGGTGCCGTGCGCCGCTTGCTCGCAGTAGGTCGCAAGCCCGACACCGATCAGCCGCCCGTCCGCTTCGCTGCTCCGCTGGCGGGCGCGCACGGCGTTCAAATCGATCGCCGCGACCGCGCGGCGCAACGACTGCGGATAGTCGCCGCTATCGAAATGCTTTTTAGTGATGTTGTTGAACGGCATCTGCTCGGGCTTGACCAGAATCTTCGCCCGGACTTCGTGCGGTTCGAGCCCAGCCTCGCGCGCGATGGCGTCTAGCACCAGCTCTAGTGCGAAGCAGACGCCGGTTCGCGCCACACCGCGATAAGGCAGGATCGGGCATTTGTTGCTCGCCACCGAGTAGGTGCGGCAACGATAGGAAGGAAAGTCGTAAGGGCCGGGCAGAATGCTCGCCACCTGCGCGGCTTCAAGGCAGGCGGAAAACGGATAAGCCGAATAGGCGCCGGAATCCACGATCGCTTCGCAATCGATGCCGCGCAACGTGCCGTCGCGATCGGCGTAGCCGGTGATCCGGTAGTGATGCTCGCGGCAGTTGGCGCTCGCGGTCAGGTGCTCGCGCCGGTCCTCGATCCAGCGCACCGGATGACCGGAGCGCGTGGCGAGCCAACCGAGGCAGACTTCTTCGGCGAGCAGGATGCCCTTGTAGCCGAAGCCACCGCCGACATCGGGCGCGATTACGCGCACCTGGCCTTCGTCAAGGCCGAGGCATTCGGAGAGTCCGGTGCGCACGATGTGCGGCATCTGGCAGGCTGAGTGGATCGTCAGCTGCTCCAGCCGCGAATCCCACAAGGCGACAACACCACGGCCTTCGATCGGCGCCATACATTGCCGCGCAGTGCGAATTTCTCGCGTCACTTTGATGGGCGCGTCGAGCGCGGCAGCGATGTTCACGTCGACCAAGGTTTCGAGAAAGACATTGTCGCCCCAATGCTCGTGCACCAGCGCGGAAGAAGGATCGCGCGCGGCCAGCATGTTGTGCACGGCCGGCAGTTCGGCGAGATCGAGCACGACCTGAGCCGCGATATCCTCGGCTTGGGCGCGTGTCGGCGCGACGCACATGGCCACCAGTTCGCCGACGTGACGCACTTTGTCGGCGGCAAGCGGCGGCTGTTCAGACACCTTGAAGCCGCGGAGCGCGGACACTGCGCGGATTGGTTTGACGCCGGTGAGGTCGGCGTGCGTGAAGACGGCGCGCTTGTACGGGTCAGGAACTAGTATGCTGCGTACGCGCGCGTGGGCGAGCGGGCTGCGCACGAACGCCACGTCTTTCATGCCCGCGAAATGCAGATCAGCAACGAACTGGCCGCGTCCGCGCAGCAAGCGATCGTCTTCCTTGCGGCGAAGGCGCGCGCCCACGCCCTGCCCTTTCATCGCCACTCGTTCCTGCATGCAACCAAAACCTTAGTCGGTGGACGGCGGCGAACGCAACCGGGCTACCGCGCATGCTTGCCAATTCCGCCCGTTCAAACATACTGCGCTCAGCCCAATACTTCCCTGCTCTGACGCTCTATGAGGTTTCGATGATCCGCGGGACTGCCGGTAATCTCGACAGGCAAAGCCTGCGCGGCTTTCTGCACATGGTCGAGAGCGAATATCCCGACGAACTCCTGCGGATCAGCGAGCCCATTGACCCGCGCTTCGACATGACCGCGATCGTGTTTGAACTTGAGCGCGCGGGCAGGAACCCCGTGGTGATGATCGATCGCGTCAGCGGCTACCACATTCCCGTGGTCACCAACGTTGCGGCAAACCGGAAGCTCTTGGCGGCATGCCTTGGCGTCGATGCCCGCGACCTGCCCGGCGCCTTCCGCGAGCGCTGCCAGAAGTACATCCCCTGCGAAACGGTGGCGCAGGCAGCCTGGAACGACATCGTTATCGAGGGCGACGACGTCGATCTCACCAAGCTGCCGATCACGCTGCAGTTCGCCGTCGACGGTGCGCCCTACATCACCGCCGGCCAGCTTTCGGCGCGCGATCCGGCGAGCGGCGTCGATACCACGGGCTTCCACCGCTTCATGCTCAAGGGCAAGAACCGCCTCGGCGTGTCGCTGCACTCGCGCCGCCGCATGTACGAGTTTCACCGCCGCGCCGAGGAGCAGGGCAAGTCGCTGCCAGCAGTCATCACCATCGGCACGCATCCGCTGCACTACATGGGCTCGATGGTCTACGCCTACCCGCCGGACAAGCGGAAGTATGAGATCATCGGCGGCCTGTTTGGCGAGCCCTATCGCTTGGCACACTGCGGCGTCGACGATCTGGAAGTGCCGGCGGGTGCCGAGATCGTCATCGAGGGCGAAATCCTTGCGGGCGTGCATGAGCCCGAAGGTCCATTCGGCGAGTTCACCGGCTACGCCTCCTACCGCAGCACGCAGAACGTGTTCGTTGCCAAGCGCGTGCGCATGCGCAGCGACGCCATCTACCAGTCCGTCACGTCGGGTATGTCCAAGGACCACATTTTGGTTTCATGCAT
>JASHVC010000073.1 GCA_030039655.1 Xanthobacteraceae bacterium
CGCTAGCGTTGAGGATTTGATCGCCGCGGGCATCCTGTTCTGCGGCACGCCGGACGAGGTGTTCGAGCAGATCACCGACTTCTGCGAATACTGCGGCGGCATGGGCAACTTGCTGATGATGGGCCATGCCGGCTTTCTCAGCGCCGAGCAGACGGCCGATAACCTCACGCTGTTTGCGCGCGAGGTGTATCCGCGGCTCAAGGCCTGGAAGCAGCCGGACGCCGAAGAGGTGGCGGCCAAAGCCGTCGCCGCGGCGCAAAAGGCGCCGGCAAATCCCGCGGCAAGCGTTCGCGCGGGCGACCTCGTCGACGCGACGATCACGGCGCAGTAATCGCGTCATGCTCCGCGAAAGCGAAGCATCCGGTAATCTCAGTTTCCTGATTGATGCACTGCCGCGAATGACTAGACTAGCGGCGAATACTGGATCGTCCGCTTTCGCGGACGATGACAATACTGTTATGGCGGGAGTGTGCGCGCATGAGAGTCTATCACTTCAGCGAACAGGCCTATTTTCCGGCGTGGAATGAGCATTCCGGCACGCTGCGCGTCACGTTCCCGAACCGGAAATGCGATCCGCGCGTGTCGGCCGATCTGTTTCACCGCTATTACGACGAATGGCAGCTCTGCGACGAGCTTGGCCTCGACATCATGCTCAACGAGCACCATCAAACCGCGACCTGCATGTCGTCGTCGGTGGTGATCGGCCTCGCGGTGCTGGCGCGCATCACCCAGCGGGCGCGGCTTCTCGTGCTCGGTTATCCGATCGGCCACCGCCCCGATCCGCTGCGCGCCGCCGAGGAACTGTCGACCATCGATGTGATTTCGCGCGGCCGTCTCGACATGGGTTTCATCAAGGGAATCCCCTACGAGATCGCGGCCTCCAATCGCAATCCGACTGAGCTGATGGACCGTTTCTGGGAGGCGCACGACTTCATCCTCAAGGCGATGACGACGCACGACGAAGTGTTCAACTGGGAGGGTGAGTTTTTTCAGTACCGGCAGGTGAACGTGTGGCCGCGCGTCTGGCAGGAGCCGCATCCGCCGATCTGGTCGACGACCGGCAGCTCGACGCAGGCGCGCGTGCTCGGCGAGCGCGGTTACGTCATGGCGACGCTCGGCACCGGCTACGGCACGCGCAAGGTCTACGATGCCTATCGCAAAGCCTACGTGGCAAAGCACGGCAAGGCGCCTGGCGCCGATCGCTTCGCCTATCTGGGCCTGGTCGCGGTCGCCCATGACCGCGAGGAAGCGCGCCGGCGCGGCGATCTCATCGCCGGCTATGTGCGCACGAGCCCGATCGTGGCGCTGCCGTTCCGCAATCCGCCCGGCTATCTGCCGCCGGAAGACAACGCGCGTATGCTGCGCGGCGAGACGCCGCCCCGCACGTTCACCAAGGCCGGCAAAGTCATTTCGATGCAATACGCCAACGTTGATGAGCTGATGGATGCTGGCGTGTTGTTCTGCGGGACACCCGATGAAGTGTACGAGCAGATCGTCGATTTCTGCGGCCATTGCGGCGGCATGGGCAACCTGTTGATGATGGGGCAAGGCGGCGAACTCACCCACGCACAAACAGTCGATAACCTCGAACTGTTTGCTCGCGAGGTTTATCCGCGGCTGAAAGCGTTCAAACAACCGGACGCCGAGGAAGCGGCGAGGGCGGTAGCGGCGTAGATGAAAATGCGGGCTACGGACCTCTAACTTCCCTGGCCAAAGGCTTCTCCCTTGAATCCCTTGCTGACGTTGTGAAGAAACACGCCAACTTGCCAACCGGTCTTCTCAGGCCCGTTGGTCCAGAAGCTAAAGCTCAAAACACAAACGACAACGAGCACGACAAGTGACGATATTCCCTCTAGGAATCTCATTTTACGCCTCCTGTCTTGTTTGCTCTGATAGGATTGATCTCTTGACGAGCCGCGGCCGAGAAATATGCCGTAGCGCTGCCTACCGGAGCGTGTCCGGACCATGAAATTTTAGACATCTTGGGTCCTTGGCGATTGCCTTATCGCTTCGGTGACTTACCGGGCGTTGGCCCAATCCGACGTCGAGGCCGGCCTTTGGATGCTAGTTGAGCCTCAGACGCCCACGGAGGCGGCGACGAGTGTGTCGGACTCCATGTCCTGGTCTTTTACGGCGCCGATCAGCTCGGTCACCTTCTTGATGCCGCGTTCGTCGCACCAGGCTGCGAGGTCGTCGATGATGGTGATCAGCGCCGTGGGATTGCGGAAGCCCGCATAGCCAATGCCGACGGCGCTCGCGCCGGCCAGCATATATTCGACCACGTCTTCGGCTTTGGTGACACCGCCGATGCCGATGATCGGAATCTTCACCTGCTTGGCGACCTGATAGACCATCCGCAGCACGATGGGCTTGAGCGCCGGAGAAACCAGGCCGCCGAATTTGTTGCCGAGCGCGGGGCGAAAATTGTCGGTCCTGATTTTCAGTGACAGGAAAGTGTTGGCGATCACTAGGGCATCGGCGCCCGCATCCTCCGCAGCCTTCGCAATCGAGACGATGTCACCGGCGTTGGGCGATAGCTTCACCCACAGCGGCTTGTTGGTCTTAGCCCGGATCGCGGTGATGCAATCGCGCGTGTAGGTCTCGTGCATGGCGAAATTGCCACCGGAAGCATTGCGCGTCGGGCAAGAAA
>JASHVC010000074.1 GCA_030039655.1 Xanthobacteraceae bacterium
GGGCGATCGCACCATTCTCGGCAAGATATCGAAGAGGGGCAACCGCTACCTCCGTGTTTTGTTCGTGCAGGCCGAGGTGGTGCTGATCAAACCTCAGACCTGGGAGCGCCATGGGCTCAGGGCTTGGCTGGATACAGCCAAGAAGCGACTGCATCGCAACGTCCTTGCTATCGCCCTTGCCAACAAGCTCGCGCGGATATCGCCTGGAGCGGCTAGCTCGTGGTCGCGAGCGCGCTTCAAGTTGCGTGAGTTTTACAAGAAGTCGCGGTTACCCGCCGAGGTCCGCAAGAGGTTGAGATGAGATGGAGGTTCGGTCTTCCCGGCGCTTGCGAACACCGGTGACCCTGATGGCCCAGTCGAGGCCTGTCGGCTAATGAGATCGCACGCGCGCTGATATCCATGATGGCCAGGAGCAACGCTCCAATCAAAGGCCGGATACATTGATGCGAGACCGCTCACCGCCAACTCGACGAAGACTCTTGCAACGCACGGCCGGACCATACATTCGGGTCACGAACGCCCGTTCATCCAATCGGCGCCATGTCGCTTCTCACCCCGATCGCGTCGCGAATAGCGACCCTCAAATTTTCGGCCCAGGAATGAATCCCCAGCGATGTCGGCTATGCACTCAGCTTCGGGCAATCCGACTCGTGCGTGAAATTACGCTCGGTGCCAATTCCAGACCTAAGCATGTGCGGCAAAGTCGCCTCTCCGCTCGATCGCCGTGCAACGCACCTCACGCCGCGGGCCGGTGTGCGCGGAGGAAGGAGCGGATCTGGCGCACCGCGAGCGGAATCCGCTCCTTTGGTTCCTTCCACGGGAACATGCTCACCTCTGCGTTCGGCGCTAACATCGCAGCCTCCATCGCAACCGCATAAGGATGCGACGGGACGTCGTCGGGCAGGATCAGCACCGGCGTCCGGCAGTTGCGGACGAAATCGCGCGTCACCGTGAACACGAAGTCAGGGTTGGTGCGATACATCCTGGTCAAGAATTTTTCCACTTGCTCCATCGCGATGTCGGACCTTTGTTTCAAAAGCTTCGGCGCCCAGCCCTTCATGTTGTTGTCGTAGAAGAGATCGCGCATCTCGGGCCGCGAGCCCGAGGGCTGCGCCAGCACGGCCGCGACGATTCGGTCAGGCGCCCGCTTCAACAAATTCCAGATCATCGGACCACCGATACAAAATCCCAACACCAAGAACTTGTCGACGCGCAAATGATCCATCAGGCCGAGTTGATCGTCCGCATGAGAATCCCAGGGGCGATCGAACTCGAGGGGGCCTGTGGATTGGCCGTCATTAGCGTTGCGAAGGTCGGCGCCGACGCAGCGATATTCGCCCTTGAACTCATCCATTGCTTCAAAGGGGGAATAGGGGGCGGACAGATTTGAGATGGTGGAGTTCAGTCCGCCGCCGGCAATCATTAGCAACGGGAAGCCAGAACCTTTCTCCTCGAAATGGATGCGAACAGGGCCTTTCTCGTAAATGCCCATGGCGGCTCCTTTCCCGTTGGGATCTTTCTAGTCCCAGACTGCACCAAAGCGCAGAACCAGAAGCCCTCGTGCCAGCCCGTTTCCCGCAGTTCGGGTCGGAGCTGCGAGCCGAACTAGCGAATCGACTGCGAACGTCGTGACGGCGCAGATCGCCGGATTTCTAGTCGAACGCCCCGGGAAACACCTGGACGACCTCTCCGGTGGCTATGTTCACGAGGAGTAGATCAGGTCCGTATTGCACATACTGGAAGCCCGGATCAGGCGGCGGCAATCCCATCGCGTCCCAGTCGGTATAGTAATAAGTCGGACTCGACCAGAACAGCGGCGGTAGAATCGCACCCACGACCCACAGGCGATAAGCATAGCCTGACGGATAGATCCAAGGTCGCGGAAAGCGGACCGGATGCCACGCATAGGAACGGCCGCGGAAAACGTATGGGCTACCAATGCGAACTGGCCCAACATGCGCTGGGACAACTGGCCTGCCGACAACCGGCGCATGAACAACTGACCTACGGACAGCTGGAGTACGGACAATTGGAGCACGGACGACCGGTGCGGCGTGAGGGGCAGGCCGAGCGGCGGGTTTCCCGGCTGGCCGGTGCTGATTTCCCTGGGCCATGGCCAAGGTCGGCAATGCAAGCGCAAATATCGCCGCAATAGAACAAAAGCGTCGCATGGCGTCTCCTTTCTTAAGTGTATCCACGTGGACGTAGAGTAGCGCTCCACGAAATCGAAGTCTCCCCGCCGATGTAGCGCTTTAGTCTTCGGATCGCGGCGCCGACGTAGAGCCGCAAGCGCTTTCCGTCATCGAGCGCTTAGGGGACCGACGCGATACGCCCGACAGCAGACATTCGCTTGCGCTGCAATATCCGTCGCTTCGTGCCAAAACCAAACGTGAGCAGGTGCAGAAAATAGAAGCTATTCGATCACCTCGTCAGCGAGCGCAAGCAGCGTTGGCGGCACGGTTGGAGGCATCGTTCAGGTGCGCCAGCATTGCGCATCTGTTGCTCCTTACGGTTTGATCGGGCGCACTTTGTCCAGCGCACCGTTTCGGTTCTCAAGTGTCGATAACCGGCTTGCCGACAAGGCTCAGGCCTGTCGTCGGCGTCGTGTATTTGAGCGACGACCATTTTGGACAAAGGGGCGCAACCCGCTTACCCCCGCATGAATCCGGCAAGCTCCGCCGACGGCAGTGCCGTGTCGACGTAGCTGAAGGTTCCCTTGTCCTTCAACTCGTGCGCGGCGGCGACGAGCCCGCTCATCGCGGCGCGGTAGAGCGAGCCGGCGAGGCTGATGCGACGCACGCCGGCTGTTTCCAGTTCGGCAACGGTGAACGACATGCCCGGAATACCGGCCATGAAATTGAACGGCTTCGCAATCGCGGCGCACACCGCCTTCACCGACGCGAGGTCCGGCAAGCCCGGCGCCATCAGCACGTCTGCGCCCGCCTTCTGGTAGGCCTGCAGGCGCTTGATCGCGTCGTCAAGATCGGTGTTGCCGTGCCGGACGCCTTCGGCGCGTGCGGTGAGCATGAACGGAAACCCGAGCTTGCGCGTCGCGGCCACGGCTGCGGCGACGCGCTCGGTCGCCTCGCCGATGTCGAACAGCGGCTTGTCCTTTCGGCGTGTAGGCGTGAGGTCCTCGATCGTCGCTCCGACGAGGCCTACGGCCGCGGCGTGGCGATAGGTTTCAGCCACGTCATTCGCGGTCGTGCCGAAGCCGCTTTCGAGATCCACCGAGACCGGAAGATCGGTCGCGTCAACGATGGCGCGCGCGTGCGCGAGCACCTGGTCGCGGGTGATCCTGCCGTCGCGCGTGCCGTATGCGCCGGCAGTCGCGTAGCTGGAGGTAGCGATCGCCGAAAAGCCGAGGCCCGCCAGAACGCGCGCCGATCCCGCGTCCCAGGCGTTGGGGATGATGAATGCGCGCGGCCCTTGATGGAGCGCGCGGAAAGAATTGCCTTTGTCGCGTTGAGTGACGGGCATAACGAATTGTTCCGTTCTGTGGTTCAGAGTTTGCTCTTGCGACGGACGTGCCACTTTCCGACGTTCGTCGCTTAGATTTCCGTCCGTAGGATCTTGAGCACCTCGCCCAGGATCGCGATCATGCGATCGATCTCCTGTCGCGTCACTGTGAGCGCGGGCATGAAGCGCAGCGTATCGGTGCGAGGCGCGTTGATTAAAAGCCCGCGCTGCAGCGCCAATTCGACCACCTGCGGTCCGATCTCGCTCCGGAGGTTCAGCGCCAGAAGCAAGCCGCGGCCACGCACTTCGCCGCACTGGTATTGCTGCGATAGCTCCGTCAGCCGCTTGGCGAGATGCGCGCCAGCCTCGGCGACGCCGGCGAGAAAGCCCGGCTTGGCAATCTCTTCCAAAACCGCGCATCCCACGGCCGTGGCGAATGCATTACCATTGAACGTGCCGCCCTGGTCCCCGTACGAGAAGCAGCAAACGTCCTCGTGCGCGACAAGCGCGCCGAGGGGAATGCCGCCGCCAAGCCCTTTAGCCAGAACCATCACGTCCGGCCCGACGCCGGCGTGCTGAAAGCCGAAGAAAGTTCCAGTTCGGCCGATCCCCGTCTGAATTTCATCGAGGATCAGAAGGATGCCATGCCGCTTGGTCAGCGCGCGCAGGTCGCGGAGGAAAGCGTCCGACGCAACGAACACCCCGGCTTCCCCTTGGATCGGCTCGAGCATGACAGCGACTGTGTCGGCCGTGATCGCTCGCTCGACCTGCTCGATATCGTTGAGCCTCACT
>JASHVC010000075.1 GCA_030039655.1 Xanthobacteraceae bacterium
GGAATTGGCGGCTGCCATTGATGATGCAACTTGCGGTCTCGCCATTGTCGTGCCGCCGGATTTTTCCCAGCGTCTGAATGATAGCGGAACAGCATCCGTCCAGGCCATCCTCGACGGCAGCGACGACAATACGGCCAATATTGCGTTTGGCTATGCGAGTGCCGTGGTAGACGGCTATTCGAACGACGTGCAGTTGGACAGATCAAATTGGCAGGGCCGGGCGCTGCAGCGGAGCCAACCCATGGTGCTGCAGTCGCGCGTCTGGTTCAACGAGGATCTGGAGAGCCGCAACTTCATTATCCCGGGTCTTGTCGCGGTCATCATGGCGCTGGTCGGTGCCCAGCTTACCTCGCTGACCATTTCGCGTGAGTGGGAGCGCGGCACCATGGAGCTTCTGATCTCGACGCCGGTGAAGCCGATCGAGTTGATGTTCGGCAAGCTGGCGCCTTATCTGGTGCTCGGCTGGCTCGATGCTGCGTTCTGCCTGGTGCTGGCGGCATTCTGCTTTGGGGTTCCGTTCCGCGGCACGCTGCTGACGCTCTTTCTCACCACGACATTGTTCCTCATTGTCGTCCTCAGCATCGGCTATCTGCTGTCAGTGCTTATTCGCAGCCAAGTAGGTGCCAGTCAGATCGCGCTCCTGGTTACAATGATGCCGACAGTGCTGCTCTCCGGCTACGTGTTTCCCATCGACCAGATGCCGACAATTGTCCAGGACATCACCTACCTGATTTATTCCCGATATTACGTCACCATTATCAAGGACGTGTTCCTGAAAGGGTCCACAATTCCGGAAATGATTACGCCAATTTCGTTTTTGGTCATCTATGCGCTGGCGGTCATGGTGCTCGCTGCTAAGGTCTTCCACAAACGTTTGGTGTAAGGCATGTTCGCGCGCATTATCCCCATTGTCGTTAAGGAGTTCATCGAGCTCAAGCGCGACAAGTGGACTTGGTTCCGCTTGATCGTACCGACACTGGTGCAGATGCTCCTGTTCGGCTATGCGGCGACGTATGAGGTCTATCACGTCTCGACGGCTCTGCTTGATCTCGACCACTCGCAGGAAAGTCGGGAGCTGATTTCACGGTTCACTTTCAATGGCCGGTTCGATGTGGTCACAGTCGCTCAGTCGCAGCGCGAAATTACTGCTGCGATCAACAGGAGCGACGTAACGGTGGCGCTCGTCATCCATGCGGGTTTCTCCGAGCTCCTGCGCAAGGGTCAAAACGCGCCGTTGCAAGTCATCCTCGATGGCACCAACTCCAACACGGCGCTGATCGCGCTCGGTTACGTCGGTACAATCGCTGGGGCCTTTGCACGGGATTACGGGGTCGATTTGGCGCAACGCGTTCAAGGCGCCCAGGGGATGAAGCAGGTCCAAGTGACGCTCGAACAGCGGCCATGGTTCAATCCCGACCTCAATGGCCGATGGTTCTTTGTGCCAGGCCTTATTGGCACACTGACTCTCGTGATCATCGTCAATCTTACGGCCTTTGCTATCGTTCGCGAGCGGGAAGTCGGCACGCTCGAGCAAATCATGGTGAGTCCCATTCGGCCCGCCGAGTTCATCCTCGGCAAGACGGTCCCATTCTTCCTCATCGGGCTCGGCGAAATTGCGCTGATCTTCGCCGTGGGGATTCTTTGGTTTAAGGTGCCGTTCGTCGGTAATCCGCTCACATTGTTACTCGGTAGCGCGCTATTTCTAGCGAGCTCGCTCGCGCTCGGCCTGCTCATTTCGACGCTCTGCTCGACGCAACAACAAGCATTCTCGATGAATTTCTTCATCCTGAATCCATTTTTCATCTTGTCCGGCTTCAGTTTCCCCATATCGAGCATGCCGGAGGTATTGCAGTGGTTCACCTACGTTAATCCGTTGCGTTACTACCTCGTGGTTATCCGCGGCACATTTTTGAAAGGGGTAGGTTTGAGCGTGCTCTGGCCGGAGCTGGCTGCCATGGCTACCATTGCGGCGGTTCTGCTCGCCACAAGCATTCTTCGCTTCCGGAAATCGCTGGAATAAGGCGCTGTCATTGAACTGTTGCGCGGGCTCAACGTGCAACGACCAATCGATGGTCCGCGGCTGCTCTCGCTGCATCGCACAAATAAATTTTCTGTACGAGGGATGAGCGCGAACCCCGAAAAATGCCGAAGCTTGATCTTTGTCAAAGCGGCCCCGACCCAAGCAGGGAAACTAGCTACGGCTAGGCGTGGGCCTCTGCTTTCGCGCCACGCAGAGTTGCAAGCACACGGAGGAAACGATGAGCGCGCTGGCGGGGAATGGGAATGGACTTCAGTCGAAATTGCTGTGGGGCGCAATAGCAGCCTTAGGTGCGGTTTCGCTTGGAATCGTTGCTTTGAGCCGCGGAGAAACGGTCAATGCCGCATGGCTCGTCATCGCGGCGGTGTGCACCTATTTCGTTGCCTACCGCTACTACGCGCTGTTCATCGCCAGCAAGGTTTTGGGTGTAGACGCAAATCGGGCGACGCCAGCGGTCCGTCACAATGACGGCCTCGATTACGTTCCTACCAACAAATACGTGCTGTTCGGCCACCACTTCGCGGCGATCGCGGGCGCGGGGCCGCTGGTCGGTCCAGTGCTTGCGGCGCAGATGGGTTACCTACCCGGTACGCTGTGGATTTTGGCCGGGGTCGTTCTCGCTGGCGCTGTGCAGGACATGACGGTGCTGTTCCTCTCGACTCGCCGCGACGGACGTTCGCTGGGGGATATGGTGCGCTCGGAGATGGGACCAGTAGCCGGGACCATCGCGGGCATCGGCATCTTGCTAATCTGCATCATCATCCTCGCCGTCCTGGCGCTCGTCGTGGTGCAAGCGCTGCATGGCAGCCCATGGGGCACCTTCACGGTATTCTGCACGGTACCGATCGCGTTGATCATGGGCGTCTATGGCCGCTACTTCCGCCGTGGCCGCGTCTTCGAGATGTCGCTCATCGGCTTCGTTCTGCTGATGGCAGCGCTGATTTATGGGCAGACCGTTTCGCAGACGCCTTCGCTTGCGGCTTATTTTGATCTGAGCGGGCCGTCGCTCGCGCTGGTCATCATTGGCTACGGCTTTGTCGCCTCGGTGCTGCCGGTCTGGCTGCTGCTCGCGCCGCGCGATTATCTATCGACCTTCATGAAGATTGGCGTCGTCACGTTACTGGCGTTGGCGATCATCATCGTGCGTCCTGATCTGCAGATGCCGTCGCTGACCAAATTCGTCGACGGGACCGGGCCGGTCTGGGCCGGCAGCCTGTTCCCGTTCCTGTTCATCACCATCGCCTGCGGCTCGGTCTCCGGCTGGCACTCGCTGATTGCTTCCGGGACGACGCCGAAAATGATCGAGAACGAAAGCCAGATCCCGTTCATCGGCTACGGTGCAATGCTGATGGAGTCGTTCGTGGCCATCATGGCAATGGTCGCCGCGTGCGTGCTGCACCCTGGCGTCTACTTCGCCATGAACACCTCAGCAGGACTGCTCGGCACCACCGCGGTGCAGGCCGCGCAGGTGGTCTCCAACATGGGTTTTGTGGTGACCCCCGACCAGCTCAATCAGGTCGCCCACGATGTTGGCGAAATCACCATTCTGTCGCGAACTGGTGGTGCGCCGACGCTTGCGGTCGGCATGGCGCAAATCTTGTCCAGCTTGTTCGGCGGGCAGGCGCTCACCGCTATCTGGTAT
Source organism: Xanthobacteraceae bacterium (assembly GCA_030039655.1). Next base: position 3,681 of record JASHVC010000075.1, read on the forward strand.
CATTTCGCCATCTTGTTCGAGGCGTTGTTCATCCTGACGACGGTCGACGCCGGCACGCGCGTGTGCCGCTTCATGATCCAAGACTTAGTTGGCAACGCCATCCCGGCGTTCAAAGAGACCAAGTCCTGGGCAAACAACCTGATCGGGTCTGCAGTGGCCTGCGTACTCTGGGGCTACTTCCTCTATCAGGGCGTCATCGATCCGCTCGGCGGGATCTGGACCATGTGGCCGCTGTTCGGCACCTCCAACCAGATGCTCGCGGCGATGGCACTCGTGCTCTGTACCGTCGTGTTGTTCAAGATGAAGCGCGAAAAATACGCGTGGGTGACGATCGTGCCAGCAACTTGGCTAGTGTGCTGCACGGTGACCGCCGGCCTGGAGAAGGTGTTCCACCCCAACCCATCCATCGGCTTTGTCGCTCATGCGTTGCGCTTCCAAAACGCC
>JASHVC010000076.1 GCA_030039655.1 Xanthobacteraceae bacterium
CCGCCGACGCCGGACGCCGGACTGACGCCAGTCAACATCAACTACGTGTGGGGATTGAGCGACACGGCGGCGCAAACCTGGATGCCGCCTTACGTCTGGTTCGCCGGCATGTTGGTCGGATTGCCGATCATAGCCTACGCGCCCGTGCACTTCCTGCTGGCGCGCTTCATGCCCAAAGCCCGTTCATCAAGGGCTCACTGATGCATGCGCCGGTCAAAAGAGCGCGCCGATTCACGGCATTGCGTTTCGCCTGGCGCGAACTGCGGGGCGGCTTGCGCGGCTTCGGGGTTTTCGTCGCCTGCATCGCCCTTGGAGTGATGGCCATCGCCGGCGTCGGCTCGGTGGCAGCGAGCCTCACCGATGGCATCGCCGGCGCCGGACAAATCATCCTCGGCGGCGACCTCGCCTTCTCGCTCATTCAGCGGCAGGCGAGCGACGCCGAGCGCGCCTTCCTGGACGCGCGCGGCACAGTGTCGACATCCGCCACCCTGCGCGCCATGGCGCGCACCAGCGGTGGCCAAATGACCTTGGTAGAAGTCAAAGCGGCCGATGCCGCCTATCCGTTGTTCGGCAAAGTGGTGGTCGATCCCGACATGCCGCTGCCAGCTTTGTTTGCGGAGAAGGACGGTGCGTTCGGTGCCGCTGTCGACCCCGCGCTGCTCGCCCGGCTCAATCTGAAAACGGGCGACCGCATGACCATCGGCAGCACTACCATTGGCCTGCGCGCCACCCTAATCAAAGAGCCCGATAGGCTCTCTGCCGGCATCAGCCTCGGGCCACGCGTGCTCCTCAGCGAGGCGGCCCTGAACGCGACCGGCCTTATCCAGCCGGGCAGCTTGGTGCGCTGGCAATACCGTCTGCGCCTTCCCGCGGGCACGAGCGACAGCGCCGTGGCAGCGATCAGCAAGCATGCGCAGTCGGCTTTCCCCGACGCCGGTTGGGAGATCCGCACGCGCGACAAGGCATCGCCACAGCTCGAGCGCAGCGTCGAACGCTTCACTCAATTCCTCACCCTGGTCGCATTGACCACGCTGCTCGTCGGCGGCGTCGGCGTGGCGAATGCGGTCGCGGCACATCTGGCGCGCAAGCGCGACGCCATCGGCACCATGAAGGCGCTCGGGGCCAGCGGTGGGGATGTGTTCGCCATCTACTGCATCCAAATCATGCTGGTAGCGTTGTTTGCCACCGCCATCGGGGCGGGCATCGGCGCCGCCCTGCCGTACGTTATCTCGTGGTGGCTCGGCGCCATCATTCCACTTCCGGTCGCCCCTTCGCTGCATCCGTCGGTGCTGGTGCTGTCCATCTGTTACGGCTTGCTGACCGCGCTGGCGTTTGCCCTTTGGCCGCTCGGCCGCGCCCACGATATCTCAGTGTCCAGGCTATTCCGCGACCAAGTTGCTCCCGAACAGGCCTGGCTGCGGCGGCGCTACATGCTGGCAACAGCTTTGGTCGTTGCGATCTTTGCTGCCCTGGCGACACAGACAACCTACGATCATCGCATCGCGGCGATTTTCATCACCGCCGCCGCCGCGATCTTCCTCGTGCTGCGTGTCGTGGCGTTGCTGGTTATGGGCATCGCCCGGCGTTTGCCGCGCCAGCGCTCGACCACGCTGCGCCTCGCCATCGCCAACATCCACCGCCCGAGCGCGCTCACGCCCACCGTCATGCTTTCGCTTGGCCTCGGCCTCGCCTTGCTCACGACGGTGATCGAGATCGACGGCAATCTGCACCGCGAGTTCTCGGCCGCGCTGCCCGACAAGGCGCCATCATTTTTTCTGCTCGACATCCCCGCGGCCGACGCCGAACGCTTCGACAGCTTCGTGCAGGCGCAGGCGCCCGGCTCCACCTTCGAACACGTGCCCATGCTGCGCGGCCGCATCGTCGAAGCAAACGGCATCAAGGCGGATGATCTGAAACCCGCGGAAGGATCGCGCTGGGTGCTGCGCGGCGACCGCGGCATCACCTATTCGCGCACCATTCCGGCAGGCTCGCGCATTGTCGAAGGCCAGTGGTGGAGCGCCGATTACACCGGAGAGCCGCTGGTCTCGCTGGAAAGCAAGTCGGCGCACGATCTCAACCTGAAGATCGGCGAGACCATTACGGTCAATGTACTCGGCCGCAACATCACCGCCCGCATTGCCAATTTGCGCGCCGTCGATTGGGAAAACCTCGGCATCAACTTCGTCCTGGTGTTTTCGCCCGGCGCGTTCGAAGGCGCGCCGCACAGCGACATCGCCACGCTTACTTTCACGGATGGCGGCACAGCTACCGAGGAAGCCACGATCGTCAAGGCGCTCGCCGAGGCGTTCCCGACGGTGACCGCCGTGCGGGTGAAAGACGCGCTGGATGCGATCGACACGCTCGTCGGCAATCTCGTGCTCGCTTTGCGCGGCGCCAGTTCGATCACGCTCATCGCCGCCGCCCTCGTGCTCGGCGGCGGACTTGCGGCCAGCCAGCGCTTCCGCATCTACGATGCGGTCGTGCTCAAGACCTTTGGGGCCACGCGCGCCAAACTGCTCGCCGCCTACGCGATCGAGTACGTTCTCATCGGCCTCGCAACCGTGCTCTTCGGCGTGGCTATGGGGACGCTCGCGGCCGATCTCGTGGTGACGCGCGTCATGGAGTTTCCCTTTGCCTGGGTGCCGGGACAAGCCATCGGGGCTGCGCTCGCCGCGCTTTTCGCCACAGTCATTATCGGCCTTCTCGGCACGTTCACCGCATTGGGCCGCAAGCCCGCGGAGGTATTAAGGAATCTTTAGCCGCAAGGCGCGGCCGCCGGCCGTATGAAACTTTCGTAATTGCGACAAATTCGGCGGGCCCCATCTGGCGCGCCAACGCCTTTAGCACTAGATTTTGTTCACGTTTACGGCGCTGAATGCGCCGGACGGTAAAGCCCGGCCAAGCCGGGACAACACTCAGGGGTATTTCCATGTCCGACTTCGATCGGAATATCGCGGCCCGGTCTGGCTACCGCGCGGACCAAGTCGCGATCGACGCGGGTCTGCGCGCCTACATGATCCGCGTTTACAACTACATGGCCAGCGGCGTCGCCTTAACCGGCCTCGTTTCTTGGCTGACCTATCAGATGGCTGGTGGCGATGCCATAAGCGTCGTCGGTGGCCGCATCACAGGGCTAACGCCTTTCGGGCAGGCCATCTTCAGCGGGCCGCTGACCATCATTCTTTTTCTCGGCACGCTCGGCATCGTCTTCTTCATGAGCTTCCGCATCAACCGCCTGGAGGCAAGCACCGCGCTTGCCTTGTTCATGGCCTATGCGGCGCTGCTTGGGTTGATGCTGTCGTCGGTGTTCCTCGCCTACACGGGCGCATCGATCACCCGGACCTTCTTCATTTCGGCGGCATCGTTCGGCGCGCTGAGCCTCTACGGCTACACGACGCAACGTGACCTCTCGCCGGTCGGCTCGTTCCTGATGATGGGCCTGTTCGGGCTGATCCTGGCGATGGTCGTGAACATTTTCCTCAAGAGCACCGGCCTCGACTTCGCCATCTCGGCGATCGGCGTGCTGATCTTCGCCGGGCTCACCGCGTGGGACACGCAGCGGATCAAGGAGATGTACAGCGCGATGGATGACGGCACGGTCGCCGGCCGCAAGGCGGTGATGGGCGCCCTGTCGCTCTATCTCGACTTCATCAACCTGTTCCTGTTCCTGCTGCGCTTCATGGGCGACCGCCGCTAAAGCCGGCAGCCATCCAATAAGTCCAAACGCCCCGGCCAAAACCGGGGCGTTTCGCTTATCGTCATGGTCGGGCATAGCCCGTCGAAGACGGGCGTGAACGCCCTTGCGCCCGGCCATCCACGTCTTGCTTACTGAGGGCAAGTTGAAGACGTGGATGCCGGGCACGAGGCCGGGCATGACGAATGAGCAAGTTTCAATGGCTATTTCGATCCGGCCGGCCACGCCTGCCGACATCGCGGTTATTACGCGCATCTACGCCCATGCGGTCGAGCACGGCACGGCCTCTTTCGAGACCGAACCGCCCACCGAAGCCGAAATGGCCCGGCGCCAGCAGAAGCTCCTGAAAAAAGACTTTCCGTATCTGGTCGCTGAGATCGCAGGCGCCGTCGCCGGCTACGCCTATGCGGGCCCCTATCGCGATCGCCACGCGTACGACTGGTGTGTCGAGGATTCGATCTATGTGGCGCCGGAGTTTCACCGCAAAGGGATCGGGCATCTCTTACTCACGCGCCTGATCGCGGAATCGGAACAGCGCGGCTTCCGTCAGATGCTTGGAGTCATCGGCGACTCCGCCAACACCGCGTCGGTCGCGGTGCATGCCGCGGCCGGCTTCCGCCTGATCGGAACGTTTCAGTCCATCGGCTTCAAGCACGGCCGCTGGCTCGACACCGTGCTTATGCAACGCGCCCTCGGCAACGCCGACACGACGCCACCTTGAGCGATCAGCCGGCTACCAGATGCAGCGCGTCATCGAGTGCGCCGAGCACGCGCTCAAGCTCCCGCCCGCGGCGCAGGATATGGCCGGTCGCCGAAATGACGCTGTAGGATCCCTGCCGGCGCTCCAGCCGGGGATTTTTCTCGATCCGATAAATGGGGAAATCGCAGGAGTGGCGGAAGACTGAAAAAACCGCGCGATCTCTCAGAAAATCAATTGCGTAATCGCGCCATTCGCCAGCCGCGACTTTGCGGCCATAGAGACTGAGGATGCGGTCAAGCTCGCGCCGGCTGAAGGTGACCTCGCTTGCGGGGACGGGCGCGCGCAACTCGCCCCCGCGCAACGTGCTGGGTTCGATTTCGCCGATATTCATCCGGCGCCTCCTTTTGTCATTGGAGCTTCATGATTGCGCCGGACGGAAACGGCCGCAAGGGCTTCCTGCGCGGCAAAAGCGCAAACCACAGGCGCCCGCTCAGGGGGAATTGCGGGCCGGACCGGAGCGCGTATGCCCGGGGACCAGGGGGGATACCGCCAGCGGCCATTCGGACCGGAGCGATTCACAGCTTCGTTAATCGAATCATAATCCGGCCCCATTTCGGCCCAGCACCCGCCAAGCTCGCCTGCGAAGCAGCAGACTGTTGCCTCAAGGCCCGGTCTGGATCGTACTCCGGATTCCTCAGCCCCCCAGCCCCCCGGGTGCGGTTCGGCCGGGCCAGAGTTCCGCGTATTCAATCCCCCAATCTTTAGGCCGGCCGAGTACGCCGGCCTTTTTTTGACCGCGAAAGCAAAAGCGCGCAACGGAAGGGCTCGCCGCGCGAGCCGGTACCGCCCTATCGGCCGTCAGTGGCCTGTTGTCGGAGAAAAGGGGTAAAGGCAGCGCCGAGAATGACGCCGGGCTTTTCGCGCGAGCCCTCCTGCACCAGGACCGCAGCGCCGTCGATATCGTCTTTCTCGATCTGCGCTAGCGGAATGGTCCAGGTGGCATCAGCTCCAGCGAAATCACCGAGCTTTCGCCAGGAACGCACGACGTTGTGGTAAGTCACGGTGCGCCCGTGGTTCTCGCCGCGGCCGATTGCCACCGCAATGGCGGTCGAGAGGGGGCAGAGCCAGACCTCACCGCCAGGTTCACCGTCCGGCGCGCCCTTGATCGTCACGGTCAAATCCCCGCCGCTGGTGGAAACTAACACCGGGAGTGTCATAACGGCCGTATTGTGCTCGGTCTGCACGATCGCACGCTCGATGGCGGCGCGATCGCTGCCAAGGACGTGCGCGCTGCCGTTGACTACCATCTGCGGCGTATAAACTTGGCGGTCGCCGCGCAGTTCCGCATAGGCCCGCTGCCGCGAAGTATGGCCCGTCAGCGCCAGCGTATCCTTCCAACCAAGGTAGTCCCAGATATCGATGGGCAGGCTGAGCCCAATGATCGACGGGTCGTTGGCCAGTTCCCCGAGCAGCCTATCGGCTGGCGGGCAGGACGAGCATCCTTGACTGGTGAACAACTCAAGCACCGCCTTGGGGGCGGCACGGCACTGGCCATGACTCGAAACCAGAATGACGGCAACGAAAGCTGCCGGCACGAGGCGGCGACGCAGCATTCCCGACTCCACCCCGCTAGCCCCATGGGCCCTGAAGACCCAGGTTATGACGATCTCGTGAACGGGGTATTGTTACCCCGCGCAGGGCTCACCTACCACTCAATTCGAGGTGAGCCCGCGTTAACGGGGCGGCAAGACCATACCGGGAGCAGGCGAATCAATCAGGCGGCGAGATGGCGGAGCACGTACTGCAGGATGCCGCCATTACGGTAGTAGTCGAGCTCATCGATCGTATCGATGCGGCAGATGAGCGGTACGCGCTTGAGGCCGCCGTCGGAGGCGATGATCTCGGCGAACAACCTCTGGTGCGGCTTTAGATCGCCGTGCAGGCCTCGGATTGTGACTTGCTCGTCGCCCTTGATGCCGAGGGTCTGCCAGGAAGTGTTTTCCTCGAACACGAGCGGCACCACGCCCATGCCCACCAGGTTGGAGCGGTGAATGCGCTCGAACGATTGGGCGATCACCGCCCGCACGCCGAGCAGGATCGCACCCTTGGCGGCCCAGTCGCGCGACGAGCCGGTGCCGTACTCCTTGCCGGCCATCACCACAAGCGGCACATGCTCACTCTTGTAACGCATCGCGGCGTCGTAGATCGTCATGCGCTGCTTCGACGGATAGTGGATGGTGTAGCCGCCTTCGACGCCCGGCAGCATCTGGTTTTTGATGCGGATGTTGGCAAAGGTGCCGCGCATCATCACCTGATGGTTGCCGCGCCGCGTGCCATACTGGTTGAAGTCCTTGGGACGAACCTGATGGTCGCGCAGGTATTCACCGGCCGGACTGTCCTCTTTGATGGAGCCGGCGGGCGAGATGTGGTCGGTCGTAATCGAGTCCAGAAACAAGCCGAGGATGCGCCCATCGACGATGTCTTCGATCGGCTGGCTGCGCTTCGGCATGTGGTCGAAGTAGGGCGGGTTCTGCACGTAGGTTGAGCGATCGTCCCACTTGAAGGTGAGGCCGCCTTTTACGGCGATCTTGCGCCAGTTGGCATCGCCTTTGAACACGTCGCCGTATTTGCGCGTGAACATCTGTTTGTTGATGCTCTTTTTGATGACGGCTGCGATCTCAGTGCTGGTCGGCCAGAGATCGCGCAGATAGACCTTGCGGCCCTTCTGGTCGGTGCCCAGTGGCTGCTTGGCAATGTCAATCTGCATGGAGCCGGCAATCGCGTAGGCGACGACCAGCGGCGGTGACGCCAGATAGTTGGCGCGCACATCGGCGTTGACCCGGCCCTCGAAGTTGCGATTGCCCGAGAGCACAGCGGCGGCCACGAGATCATTCTTGTTGATCGCTTCGGAAATCTCTTCGGGGAGCGGCCCCGAATTGCCGATGCAGGTCGTGCAGCCGAAGCCGACGAGATTGAAGCCGAGCTGATCGAGATATTTCTG
>JASHVC010000077.1 GCA_030039655.1 Xanthobacteraceae bacterium
GAAAGCATGGTGCCGCCGACGCAGTAGCCGATGCTGTGCACCTTGTCTTCGCCGGTCGCCTCTTTGATGGCGCCAAGCGCTGCGATCGGACCTTCGCGCACGTAATCTTCGAAGGTCTTCTGCGCCAGGTGCGCATCGGGATTGACCCAGGAGATGCAAAAGACCGTGATGCCCTGATCGACGCACCACTTGATGAATGACTTCTCCGGTGTGAGATCGAGCACGTAGAACTTATTGATCCACGGCGGCACGATCAGTAGCGGACGTTTGAGCACCGTCAGCGTCGTCGGCTCATACTGAATGAGCTGCATGAGATCGTTCTGAAAAATGACTTTGCCGCGGGTGGTTGCCAGGTTGCGGCCGACCTCGAACATCGAGGAATCCGACTGGCGAATGCGCAAATTGCCGGCGCCGGCTTCTAGGTCCTCCGCCAGCATGCGCATGCCGCGAACCAGGTTCTCGGCGTTGCTGGTAAAGGTCTCGCGCATCAATTCCGGGTTGGTCAGAACGAAGTTCGTCGGCGACAGCGCATTGGCGATCTGTCACATGTAGAACTCGGCTTTCTGCTTGGTATGCGGGTCGAGATCGGTGGCGTCAGTCACCAGCTGGTTGGCCCAGCGGCTGGTGAGCAGATAGGCCTGCTTAAGGAAATCGTAGAACTGGTTCGAAGACCATTCGGGGTCGGCGAAGCGCTTGTCGCTCGGTGCGGGGGAGGCGACGGGCTCGGTTTCTTCGCCCGCGAGTCGTTTCGCCGCCGCCGCCCACAGTTCGAGATAGGCTGTGCCGAGCCGGGTCTGCAGTTCGAGGGCCCGCTGCGGATCGGTGAGCCAATACTCGGCGACCTGGCTGAGCGTCTTGACGACTTCCGCCACTTCCTCGGCGAGTTGACTGTTGTCGTCGCGGTCGCGGCCTTCTTCGCGGGGCTTCAAATACGCCGCAAGCGCTCGGCCGCCTTGCTCGATGATGCGCGCCAGATTGCGCGAAAGCACTTCGACATCAACAGGGCCGATCTTCATCGGTTGCTGTGATGGAGCCTGCACGAGCGTTCCTCAATGGCCGAGGGCGTGATCGCCCCGCCCCGGCACTTTCCGCAGACATGGCCTCCGCCCTTTAGCCACGCAAGGTGAAATTGGCGCCAAAAAATGCGCGTTAGCGCGGCGGCGGCGTGCTCTCTGGGAAGTGTCCCGGGTGCGTCCTTGTTTCGACATATTAAAGGGTTAGGCGGTTATTCGCTCGTTCTTTGCGAAGGGCTTGAAGCGCTTGATGGTTTTTCGATTGGTAAACATTATAGCGCCATAAGGGGAACGCGAGGCTGGTTGCGGCCCATGAGTCGGCCGACCTGAGCGTTGCGAAAGCATAACGGGGATAAGCCCACATGCAGGGCCGGAGTTGCGTATCGGCGAGGGGGCTCGCGGCAATGGCAATTTGCCTTGCGACGGGGGCGCTTGCGTCCGGATGCTCCTCATCATCCTCGCCGTCCCCGGCCGGTCCATTCCCCTCAGTGCTTGCTAGTCCCGTGGCGCGCGACACCACCCCGCTCAGCCCCGACGAGGTCAAGCAGGCGCTGGATACCCTGACCTCCGAGCGCAATCACCTGTGCGCGGAAGCCGTAGCCACCAGTGGCACCAAGGCTTATGGCAGCTCCGGTCCGGGAAATTGCACTGCTGCTGACGGCACCACCACCGGTGCCGCCGCGACCAAGCCGTGATAAAAGCTTGAGACATCCGTATCGTCGAAACGACACGTCGGGACATCCATGGAAGACTTTTACCGCATCCGCCGGCTGCCGCCTTACGTTTTCGAGCAGGTCAATCGCGCGAAAGCCGCGGCCCGCAATGCCGGCGCCGATATCATCGATCTGGGCATGGGCAATCCCGATCTGCCGGCGCCGACGCACGTAGTCGAGAAACTGAAAGAGACCATCGGCAAGCCGCGCACCGATCGCTATTCGGCCTCCAAGGGAATTCCTGGGCTGCGCCGCGCCCAAGCCGCTTATTATGCGCGCCGCTTTGGCGTGAAGCTCAATCCCGAGACCCAGATCGTCACCACGCTCGGCTCGAAAGAGGGCTTCGCCAACGTCGCGCAGGCGATTACCGCGCCCGGCGATGTCATCGTCGTTCCGAACCCTACCTATCCAATCCACGCCTTCGGCTTTCTGATGGCCGGCGGCACCATCCGCGCCGTCCCGGTCGAGGCCAACGACGCTTTCTTTTTGGCGCTCGAACGCGCGATCTTGCATTCGATCCCGAAGCCGATCGCGGTGGTGGTTTGCTATCCGTCGAACCCGACGGCATGCGTGGCCGACCTCCAGTTCTATCGCGAGCTCGTCGCCTTTGCGAAAAAGCATTCGGTGCTGGTGCTGTCGGACCTCGCTTATGCCGAAGTGTACTTCGAAGGGCCCCCGCCGCCTTCAGTGTTGCAGGTGCCCGGCGCCATGGACGTCGCGGTCGAATTCACGTCGATGTCGAAAACCTACTCGATGCCGGGCTGGCGGCTTGGCTTCGCGGTCGGCAACGAACGCATCATCGCCGCCTTGGCGCGGGTGAAGTCTTATCTCGATTACGGAGCTTTCACGCCCATGCAAGTGGCCGCGACTGCGGCTCTCAATGGCCCCGATGACTGCATTCACGAAATGCGCGCCATCTATCGGCGGCGTCGCGATGCACTGGTGGATTCGTTCGGCCGAGCCGGCTGGAAGGTGCCGCCGCCCTCGGCTTCCATGTTCGCCTGGGCGCCGGTCCCCGAGCCGTTCGGGCCGCTCGGCAGCGTCGAATTCTCTACGCTTCTCGTTGAGAGAGCGGGAGTCGCCGTGTCTCCTGGCGCTGGCTTTGGCGAGTATGGCGAGGGTCACGTGCGCATTGCGCTCGTTGAGAACGAGCAGCGCATTCGTCAGGCGGCGCGCAATATCCGGCGTTTTCTTGAAACGGCGCCGGAAATGCTCCACAACGTCGTTCCCCTGGCGACGCGGCGTTCGTCGTAAGCTTAACTCGACATTGTTTGGCGACGTTTCATGGCCGAGCCGCTGAAAGTCGGTCTTGCCGGACTGGGAACTGTCGGCACCTCCGTGGTGCGTCTCCTGGAGCAGGGCCGCGATAAGCTTCTGGCGCGCTCTGGCCGCGCTATCGAAGTAGTTGCGGTCAGTGCGCGCTCGCGCAGCAAGAAGCGTGACGTCGATCTGAAGAAGTTTCGCTGGTTCGCAGATCCCGTGGCACTCGCCCGCGATCCGTCGATCGATGTGTTCGTGGAGCTGATGGGTGGCGCCGGCGACCCGGCCAAGCGTGCCGTGGAAACCGCGCTTGCGTCCGGCAAGGCAGTGGTCACCGCCAACAAAGCGCTGCTCGCCCGTCATGGTCAAAAACTGGCGGCGCTTGCCGAACGAAAGAAAGTCGCGCTGAACTTCGAGGCCTCGGTCGGCGGTGGCATTCCCATCATCAAGACATTGCGCGAGGGCCTCAACGGCGATGCGTTCACGCGCATCTACGGCATCCTCAATGGCACTTGTAATTACATTCTATCGCGCATGGAGCAGGACCGGCTCGCGTTCGACGAGATCCTGCGCGACGCGCAGCGATTGGGCTACGCGGAAGCCGATCCGTCGTTCGATGTCGAAGGTTACGACACGGCGCAAAAGCTTTCGATTTTGGCGAGCCTCGCGTTCGGCACCAAGCTCGATCCCAACGCCATCTACGTCGAGGGCATCTCCTCGATCACGCTGGCCGATCTCGATGCGGCCGACGAACTCGGCTATCGCGTCAAGCTTTTGGGCGTGGCGGTAAAGACCGAAGGCGGCATCGAGCAGCGCGTGCATCCGACCATGGTGCCGAAGGAGTCCGCCATCGCCCAAGTCATGGGTGTGACCAACGCGGTGACGGTCGATGCGGTGGGCCTCGCGCCGATCACACTGGTGGGCCCCGGAGCAGGCGGCATGGCGACCGCGTCTGCCGTCGTTTCAGATATCGCCGACATCGCGTGTGGGGTGCGGGCGGCGCCATTCGGGCGGCCAGCGGCGCGCATGACGGCGATTCGCAAGGCGCCCATGCAGCATCACGAAGGCGGCTACTACATCCGCCTGCTGGCGCGCGACCGGCCCGGCAGCGCCGCCACCATCGCGCGGCGGCTGGCGCAACAGAAAATATCGCTGGAATCCATCGTGCAGCGCCACGGCGTTGCGGGGCAGGGCGCTTCGCCGTCGGGCAAGTCAGGCGAGCCGGTGCCGGTGATCCTGATTACCTATGCGACGAGCGAGGACGCGGTGCGCAGAGCGCTGGCCGCCGTGCGCCGCGACCGTGTAATCTCCGGGCGGCCGCAAGTCATCCGAATCGAGAAGAACTAGACCGCTGCGGCTTGAGCCGGGCGCGAGCAAAGGCAGGCACGATGGCATCGATCGTTGTCCCAGAAACTTCGATGATCGAGCGCATTTTCTCCATCGAGATCGCACGTGTGACTGAGCGCGCCGCGGTGGCGGCGGCGCGCTTGCGCGGGCGTGGCGCGGAAAAAATGTCCGATCAGGCGGCTGTCGACGGCATGCGGCGCGAGCTCGGAAAGCTACCGATAGACGGCACGGTGGTGATTGGCGAGGGCGAGATGGATGAAGCGCCGATGCTGTTCATCGGCGAGAAGGTCGGCACCAAATCAGGTCCCAAGGTGGACATTGCCGTCGATCCGCTAGAGGGCACGACGCTGTGCGCCAAGAACATGCCGGGCGCCATCGCGACGCTGGCCATGGCGGACGAGGGCGCGCTCCTGCACGCGCCCGACATTTACATGGACAAGATCGCGGTCGGACCCGGATACCCCAAGAACGTGGTCGACCTGGACGCGCCGGGCGATGAGAACATCCGCAATCTCGCCAAGGCTAAGGGCGTGAAGCCCGAAGCAATCACGGCAATGATTCTCGATCGCCCGCGCCATGCCGATCTGATTGCGGCGGTACGCAAGGCCGGCGCGGCGGTCAGCCTGATTAGCGACGGCGATGTGGCCGGCGTCATTCACACGGCGCAGCCGGAGAAGACCGGCATCGACATTTATCTCGGCATCGGTGGAGCGCCGGAAGGCGTGCTGGCGGCGGCAGCGTTGCGCTGCATTGGCGGCCAGATGCAAACCCGGTTGGTGGTCGATACCGACGAGAAGCGCGAGCGGGTCGTCCGCATGGGCATCAAGGATCCGCGCAAGAAATATCAGATTGAGGACATGGTGCGGGGCGATTGTTTGTTTGCGGCGACCGGCGTCACCGACGGCCCCATGCTGTCGGGTGTGAGGTTCGGCAACCGCGTGATTGAAACCGAAACCGTGGTGATGCGTTCCGTCACTGGCACCGTGCGCTGGATCAGGGCCGAGCACCGGCAGATCGACAAGTTTTAGCTGGCGTCACCGGGCTCTGCTGGTCGCCGGATGAGGCGAGGGTTCAGGCCGGCATGTATCCGAAGGCACGCTTAGAGGCGCTGACCGACGGTCTTTTCGCCGTCGCTATGACGATCCTCGTCCTAGACGTGAGGCTGCCCGACGATTTTCAGCCTGCGAACCAGGTTGCGTTGACGCGGGCGCTGTTTGCGCTTTGGCCGAAATTCTTTCCCTATGCCCTGAGCTTCTATGTTCTTGGCTCAACGTGGCTGGCGAATGTCAAGCTGCGGTCGCACGGCGAGTTCGTCGACAAGCGCTGTGCGTACTGGTGGTTGCTTTATCTGTTCCTTGCCACGTGCCTGCCGTTTTCGACCTCCGTGGTCGGACGATTCTTCCACTATGGGCCGGCCATATGGCTGTACACCTTCAACATGGCGGTGCTTGCGGCCGTCGGCTATCGATTGACGGTGCTTCTTCCCGAGCTTGATGACGATAAGCACACGCTCGATCGCAAAGTGTCGCTCGCTTTTCTGCTGGGCACGTCTTTGCTGTGTGCGACTCTGAGTCCGATCCTGCAGGGAAGGGCGCTTTGGGTTTACCTGCTGAATTTTTGTTCCGCGCCGGTGTCTCGTTGGCTCGACAAGAAACGGCAGGTTTCAGATCGGGCCTGACCGGCGCTGGGTAGCGCAGGCCAGCCGGGCGTGTCATCGCCGGGCGCCTTATCCCTGGGGATGCCGACCGCGGCCAGCGCGCCCATATCCGTCGTATGGGCTATGCTGGCGCCATGGGTTTCGAATCACGCGAATTTGCCACAGCACATCGGCTTTTCCTCGGCGTGGAAAGCTCGGCGACCGGCCGCGCTTGGCGCGACCGGCTCGATGAACGCGGTGCGGCGCGGGCGCTGGCGATCGCGCAGCGTTACGACGTTCCGGAATTGCTCGCGCGTATCCTCGCCGGCCGCAATGTCGAGCTAGATGCAGTGGAGGCGTTCCTCGACCCCACGATCAAGCGGACGATGCCCGATCCACATGTGCTTGCAGGCATGACAGAGGCGGCGGAACGCTTGGCTGACGCCGTCATCCATGATGAGTCCATCGCCATCTTCGGCGACTACGATGTGGACGGCGCCACATCCGCGGCGCTACTCACGCGCTACCTGCGCTTCTGCGGCATCGAGCCCATCATCCACATTCCCGATCGCCTGTTCGAGGGCTATGGCCCGAACGTCGAAGCCGTGCGCGCGCTGGCGCAGCGTGGCGCCACGC
>JASHVC010000078.1 GCA_030039655.1 Xanthobacteraceae bacterium
CTGCGGCAGCGACACGAAGTTTGCGGAGAAAACGTAGAACGCGGTGTAGCGCAAAAGCAGCGCCAGACCGAAGGTCGACAAAATTTGCGAGATCATCGGCCCGCGCACCACATGGCGGACGAGCACGAAATAGATCGCCACCCCAAGCACGAACAGTGTCAAAGCCGATGCAATGCCAAAGAGGATCGGGCCGCCGGCAAACCACGTGACGACGAGCAGCGCCGCGTACATGCCGAGCATGACGAATTCGCCGTGGGCAAAATTGATGAAATTCATCATGCCCCAGATTAACGTCAGCCCTGACGAAAACAACGCGTAGATGGCCCCGAGGAGAAGGCCACCGACGATCACCTGCGCGAAAATCATCGATTATTGCGCCCCGCTAGCCATCGGCCATTGCAGTTTGGCATTGGCCGCGGTTTCCGGCCAGACCAGTTCATATCTTCTCCCGCGAAGCTGAATGAGGTAGGTGGAAGCCAGTACGTTCTGTCCGGTTTCGTCAAACTTGACTCCCTGATAACCCATCATCAATTGGTCCGGCTTCAGATCGGTCTTGGTCAGCGCCTCGCGGATCTTCTCCGCGTCGGTCGAACCGGCGCGGTTGATGGCATCGGCCAGTGCGAAGAAGCTCTGCATGTTGCGCGCGCTGGTGTCATCGAGGTCGCGCCCGGTCTTGGCCTTGTACATCTCGTTGATCCTGTAGGTCGTCGAGCCCGGCTTGCCGATGTCCCAGGCGCTGCGATTCATGACACCCTGGGAGATATCCGCCACAGCCGGAATGAAGGACGGATCGGAAAAGCCGGTATCGTCGCCGATGATCATGGGTGCCTTGTAGGCGAGGCTTTTGATCGTTTTCATATACAGGATCGCGTCGGCCGTATAGCTGATGAAGATCACCACATCCGGCTGCTTCTGCTTCAGTTGCAGCACCTCCGCGGACACGTCGGTGGAGCTGGCGCTGTACGGTATGCGAATGGCGACGGAGAGATTGGCTTTCTTCGCCTCGGCTTCGATGGCATCGCCGACCGAAGTCCCGTAGTCGGTGTTCTCGTTGACGATGGCGATGCTGTCGATCTTCTTGCCCTCGCGTTTCATATCGGCAAAGAAGCGCATGTAGGTGCGCGCATAGTCGGTCGCGATCGGCGTAGCGCGGAACGTCCACTTGAAGCCGCGCGTGGTGATGTTGAGGGCCGAAGACTCTCCGACCATGAACGGCAAGCCGTAGCGCTCGGCGACGGCGGTGGCGGTAAAGCTGCACGAGGACTGATAAGCGCCCATGAGCGCGTTCACCTGATCCTGGGTGATCAGCCGCGTCGCCAATTGCTGCGCGGTGGACGGATTTCCCTCGTGATCGACAAACACAACGTCGAGCTTGGCGCCGCCCATGTTGGTCAGACCCGCAGTCGCGGCAAGCGGCAGGTTGCCCAGTTCCGGATGAGCGTTGTTGATGATGTCGAGCGCGACTTCAACCGCCGCTTTCGAAGCCTGGCCCGCGGCCGCCGCATTGCCGGTAAGCGGCCACAGGATGCCAATCTTGACCGGGTCGGCGGCGCGCGCAGCCTGCACGCCGCAAAGGGCTGTCACCACCCCGAGGGCGGCAACCAACAGCGATATCCGTTTCACGCGAGTTCTCCTGTGGCAGCGTTGTCCGGCGGGCATTTCTTTCATAATTTCCATGGAATTGTCGCGGCGGCTGCCGAGCCTGTCAATTCCACGGGCCGGCAGCACGGGAGGCAAACTTGGCGCAGCAATATGATGTCACGATCCTCACGGTGCGGCCCGGAACGCATCCGCAAGCACTCGCCGTGCTTCGCAAGAGCCTGCCCGGTGATGCCGGCCTGCTCGCCTGCTGGTACTCGGACATCGGGACGGTGAATCAGATTTTGCTCATCCGCGGGATGACCGATCCAGCCACAACGCTTGATGCCCGCCTAGCGGTCCTAAAAGACAAAAGTCCGTTTGGAATCGGCGAGTTCATCACTGGCATGGCGATGGATGTTTACGTGTCATTCGACTTCATACCGCCGATGCGTCCGGGGGAATTTGGGCCTTGCTACGAGGTGCGCACCTATGAGCTCAAGCCCGGTGGATTGGCGCCGACCATGGAGCTGTGGCGCAAGGCCGTCCCAGGTCGCATGACGGTCTCGCCGCTGCTGGCCGCCATGACATCGGTGACCGGCTCAGTGATACGCTTCATGCACATCTGGCCTTACAAGAGCTTCGATGAGCGCGCGCGCTTGCGCGACAAGGCCGTTGCCGACGGCGTCTGGCCGCCAGCCGGCGGCCCGAACCATCTCGTCTCGCAGCAGGTGGACATTTATTTGCCGGCGTCGTTCTCGCCGATACGGTGAGTTAGTTGGACATGAGCCGGCCAAGCTCAGTGGCAACGCGCGCGATGACGCCGTCCCAATCGTCGAGCGAGGTTTGCCGAAAAAGGCGCGCGGTCGGATACCAGGGGCTGGTTTCGCCGTCGAGCGTCCAGCGCCAATCGGGCTGAAAGGGAATGAGTACCCAAAGTGGGCGCCCCATGGCGCCGGCGAGGTGCGCGACCGCCGTGTCGGCGGAGATCACCAGATCAGCAAGTGCAATCGCCGCCGCCGTGTCGGTAAAATTTGCAAGCTCGCCGCCCAGATGCGTCACGCGGGCCTCGCTAGCGAGCTTGTCAGCATCTTCGCTGCGCACATCGCGCTGAAGGCTGACAAAACG
>JASHVC010000079.1 GCA_030039655.1 Xanthobacteraceae bacterium
GGCGCGGAATTAGCACTGGCGGAATTGGCGGCCGCAGATTTGGCGGGCAAGGACTTGGTGCAATCGGACGTCGCGGCTTATCGCTCGGTCGCCTGAAGCAAATCGAATTCGCCGCCAAGCACGAGATCGAGACGGCCCGTCCGCCATTTGCCCGCCGCGTCGCGAACGAGCGGCGGCTCTTCACGATAGCGCCGAACGACTGCGTTAAGCCGCGGCGCTTCATCGAGAGATTCTGCCACTATTTTTTGCTCCTTGGCGGCAGGGACATCGCCAAGCGGGACGACCGCGAGACGTACGCGCGCGGTGACCCGGCCCGCTCCGCCTTCGGACGTTTCGAACACATGCAGGCCGCTCTCCGGCGCCAGGATGCGATGCGCGCCGAAGCCGCTGACCGTCAGGACTGGCGTGTCCTTGTCTTTCGCGGGGCTCGTCATTTCCAGAATCTGCATGCGGCGCTTGCCGGCCCAGGCGCGATACATCGACCGCAGTTTGTTGCACCAGGCCAGCGTCGCCTGCCGATCGCCGGCGCCGTCGAAGACCGGCTCGATGATCAGCGCCAGCTCGACCGGCGCATCCTCGAAGGCATCCCTGATGCCTTCCCGGATCAGGTGCAATTGCAGCGCCAAGCGGCCGCTCAACTCGGCCGAGTAGCGCGCCGGCGTCCGGCTGTACCGCCCAAGTCGCCCGTGCAGCGCATTGGCTGTTTCCACCGCCGACTTGACGCGATCCATCAAGGCAAAACGCGCAAGCGTGTCGAACCGGTCAGGCCTGTTCCAGAAATCGGCCGCTGCGATCTCCTCGGCCAGCTTCTCCTTCAGTCCCTCCCATTCGGCGGATTGCAGCGTTCGCTCCACATCCTCGTATTCGGCCTGCAGCGTTTCGAATTCCGCCCGCGTTCCCTTCGGAGCAAGGATCGCCGAGGCGAGCGCGGACGGCGCAACGGGACCGGCCGGCGCCGCCGGTAGGTCTTCATCCGCCGCCGCCACATCCGCATCGGGATCGACAAACTCGGCCTTGATGCCGGCGCCATCGCTGCGCACGAAGAGAAATTGTTCGCCTTCGGGAAAGCGCTTTTCCACGATGATCGCCGCCAACGGCGCCACCACATACTGATCGATTGCCCGCTTGAGCGGCCGGGCGCCCATTTCGGGCGAGAAGCCCTTCTCAAGCAAAAATTCCAAGGCGGACGATTCCCACTCGATCGCCCAGGCGCGGTCCTTCAAGCCACGCCGATCAAGCAGTTCCGTCAGTTCCTTTCTCAAAATGCCGCGCATCAGTTCGCGGGTAAGCGGCCGGAACACGATGACCTTGTCGAGCCGGTTCTGAAACTCGGGCCGATAGGTCTGGCTGATGGCGCGCATCACTTGGTCTTTGGTGAACACGTCCGCCTGCGGCGCAAAGCCGAGCCCGAGGCTGCGATGGGCAGTGGCGCCAAGATTCGACGTCAGAATAATCAAGCAGTGACGCAGGTCCGCGATCAGGCCCATGGCGTCGGTCAAGCGACCCTCATCGAAGGCCTGCAGGAACAGGTCCCAGATGGCGGAATGCGCCTTCTCGAATTCGTCGAGTAGGACGACCGAAAATGGCTGTTTGCGCACGCGGCTGATCAGCGAATCGGCCTCGATGGCCGACGCTGAATTCTGCCCCAGGATCTTGCTCATGGAGTCGTAGGTCTGGAATTCGCTCATATCCAGCCGGACCATGCGCTCCACCGACCCGAACAGATATTCCGATACCGCCTTGGCGAGCTCGGTTTTGCCGGTGCCGGTCGGGCCGGCGAACAGAAAGACGCCGATCGGCTTGTCGGGATCGTTGAGTCCCGCCTTGAGCATGGCGATGCGCTCGACCACCGCCTGGACCGCCTCGTCCTGGCCGATCACCCGCGCGGTAAAGAAATCGCGGATCGATTTGAGATCGAGCTGCTCCTTGGTGTCGAGGATGGAGAGCGGCAATCCCGACAGTTGCGACAAGGTTTCAAGCACGCGGCGCGGAGCGATCACGTCGCTTGTTTGTTCCGCGCGAATTGCGGTCAGCTTGAGCATGAGCAGCGCAGAGCCCGGCAGCCCTCCACCGCCAAGATATTGGCAAGCGGTGTCGAGCGCGACCTTGGCGCATTCCGGGTCGAAGCGAATGTTGGCCTGCTCGGCCATATCGATGATGACGTTGTCCGCCAGCGACAACGTTTCCGCCTGCGACAGCGGCTCGATGGTGACGGTTTCAAACAGGCCGCGCAGCGAGGGCTTGATCCGCACCAGCCGCGCCGTGCCTTTCGGCGTCGCTTCGGCCCAGACGACCAGCCGCCCCGCGGCAATCGCCGGGATGATCTGATCGAGCATGGTCGCACTCTGGCCCGAATGGGTGCCGCTGAGCGCAAGCTGCACGATGTCGGGGATGTACCAGATGAGCCGGCGGCCCTTGCCCAGTTCCTCGACGACTTGGCGGATGCGGCCTTCGAGCTGGCCGATATAAATCTGGTCGGCTTGCAGATCGGCGCCGCTGGCTTCGAAAACGCTCCATCCGTCGTTCGCGATACGCTGGGCGAACAGCCGAAGGAATGACGTCTTGCCCACCATCGGCTCGCCCGATACGAGCAGCGAGCGGACGGGATGTTGACGCAAGGTCGACTCGGCGAGCGCGAATGGCTTGCGCCAACCGGCTGGCTCAACGAGGTTTTCGATCCCCCGCTGGTTCTTCCAGAAGCGGCCGACGGCGTTCAGCGCGGTGTTTTCCGTTGGCGCGTTTGGCGCATCCAGCTCATCCGGCAGCGACGGGATATTGTCGAGTTCTTCTATGAGTGTCGCCGCGGCCGGGTGGGTGACGGCTCGAAGAAATTTTCGAATGATGTCGTGGGAAGCAACGCGCCATGCGGTCAGCGAGTCTCCAAATGTCATGGTGTCGCCGCGCCCAGCGCAGCGCGCGAGGTAATCGCGAAAGACGTTTGGCATCCAGCGATTCTCGATCCACCAGTCCTTCGCGTGGGAGAGCGGCGCACCAACGGGAACGCGCGGCTCGGCCTCGGACAACAGCTCCAGCGCGAAATACATCGCCCACGGCGAAAAGTGGTCGCATTGGGTGAGCACCCGATCGGTCACTTCACTGCGGTCAGAACGCTTGCGCAGCGACGCCAGCGCCGCGCTCGACAGTGACCAGCTGTTGCCTTCGACGTACTGCATCACGGTGGCGAGCGGCACGTCGCGCAGGCTGAGCAGCCTCACGGCCTCGCGGAAATCCGGCTGCGCATAAAGGTCGCTCGGATGCGCGGCGTTGGAACCGAATGGAGCAAATGATTTGTCGAGCTCGTAAAGGCGAGCGGTCAGCGCTTGCAGATCCAGCGGCTCGGGCGGAAGAATTTCGCCGACGACAGCGGCCGGCTTGGCGGGTTTCCGCCACCCATTCAACCAAGCGCGTATTTGCTTGCGGAACACGAATCCAAGGACGAGGCCGGCCAAAACGAGGGTTGTCATGCCACTCGAAAAGTCCACGCCGTCAACTCCGCCCTCGTTTCGAAGCACATGTAGGGTGGGCACCGCCCGGCCAAACCGAGCCGCGTGGGCAAAATCGCCCCAACTCGGTGCCCACGCAACGCCGCAGAGCAGACGATTTTACCCACCCTACGCAGGTCACCCCTGCGAGATAAATTTGGTCACCAGATAGGCGCCCAAGCCCTCGATGCCGCCCTCGCTGCCGTGGCCCGACTCCTTGACGCCGCCGAACGGCGTCTCCGGTGTTGAGATCGCAATCGAGTTGACGCCGACCATGCCCGAGTCCAGCGCGTCGCCGATTGCCGCGGCGGTTGAGTTCGATGAAGTAAAGGCATAGGCCGCCAGTCCGTATTCCAGAGAGTTGGCGCGCTGGACCACCTCGTCGAAAGTCTTGAAGGTCACGATCGGCGCCAGCGGTCCGAACGGCTCGTTCCTCATGATGTTGGCATCGTCCGGAACGTCGGTGATCACCGTCGGCTCGTAGAAATAGCCTTGGTTGCCGCGCCGCTTGCCGCCGGTCTGAATCTTGCCACCGCGGGCCTTCGCGTCGTTGACGAAGCCCTCCATGGCGTCGATGCGGCGCGAGTTCGCCATCGGACCCATGGTAATGCCCTTCTCCAAGCCGTCGCCGACTTTGATGCCATTGGCGTATTCGGTGAAGCGCTTGAGGAAGCGCGAATAGACATCCTCCTGCACGTAGAAGCGCGTCGGCGAGATGCAGACTTGGCCCGCGTTGCGATACTTGAACGCCGCGATCGTGTCGGCCGCCTTCTCGGGATCGGCGTCGGCAAACACGACGACCGGCGAGTGACCGCCAAGCTCCATGGTGGTGCGCTTCATGCCCTTGGCGGCGAGCGCCGCCAAATGCTTTCCGACCGGGATCGAGCCCGTGAAGGAAATTTTGCGGACCGCATCCTTGGTGAGCAGATATTCGGAGACTTCGGCGGGGACGCCAAAGACGAGATTGAGCACGCCCGCAGGCACACCGGCGTCGGCAAAGCAGCGCACCAGTTCGACGCACGCGCCCGGCGTTTCTTCCGACGCTTTCAGAATGAGCGAGCAGCCGGCCGCAAGCGCGCCGCCGATCTTGCGCGCGGGTGTCAGCACCGGGAAGTTCCACGGTGTGAATGCGGCGACGACACCGATCGGCTCCTGGATCACCAGTTGGCGCACGCCCTTGCCGCGGCCTGGCACGATGCGGCCGTACGAGCGGCGGCCTTCTTCGGCGTACCAGTCGATGATGTCGGCCGACGTGGTCACCTCGGCGCGCGCCTCCGGATAGGTCTTGCCTTGCTCCAGCACCATGATCTTGCAAATCGCGTCGATGCGCTCGCGCATCAGGTCAGCGGCCTTATGCATGATCCTGCAGCGGTCATACGCCGAGGTCGCCCGCCACACCTTGAAACCTTTTTCAGCGGCTTCGAGTGCCGTATCGAGATCGGCCTTGCTAGCGTGCGGAAGCTGGGCCAGCG
>JASHVC010000080.1 GCA_030039655.1 Xanthobacteraceae bacterium
TCCCGGACGCGCCGCGCTTCGTTGCGGCTGCCTAGTATCGAGGACTTAATCATGGACGCTAAGACCGGCGCCAACATCAAGACCGGCAAGCTGACGCCGCATCTGCGCGCGCAGTGGCTGACGGCCATGCCCAGCCTCAAGGAACGTGCCAAGACGCTGCTCGATCTCATTGATGGAGCACACTTTCTCTGGGCAGATCGACCGATCCCATTGGACGACAAGGCGAATGCGCTTCTGACCCCAGAGTCAAAGACCCTATTGCATGACGTTGGCGCCGAACTTGCGGCCGTGGAGCCGTGGAGCGCGGAAGCGACCGAGCAGGCCGTCCGCACATTTGCCGAGCGCAAGGGCGCTAAGCTGGGTGCTGTGGCGCAACCGCTTCGTGCCGCGCTCACCGGCCGCACAACCTCGCCCGGCATCTTTGAAGTGCTCTCCGTGCTCGGAAAGGCAGAGAGCCTAGCTCGCATCTCCGACCAGGTTCGTCTCGAAGAGGCACAGTCGGCCCGCAATTGAGGGGCACACTAAACGCGGCGCTGCAGCGTCGGACCGCAGGTTCTCCTGATTAGCGTGGGCGTTGCCTATATCTTGCAGTGCACACCGGGTTGGGTTACCCCAATACGGCCGGGCAAAACATGCCGCCCTTTCACCGTGGGCATCCCGGACGCGCCGCGCTTCGTTGCGGCTGCCTAGTATCGAGGACTTAATCATGGACGCTAAGACCGGCGCCAACATCAAGACCGGCAAGCTGACGCTCGGCGACAAGAGCTATTCGTTTCCGATCTACGACGGAACGATCGGCCCCGAGGTGATGGACGTCAGCAAGCTTTATGCCGAAACGGGCATCTTCACCTACGATCCGGGCTTCACGTCGACCGGCTCGTGTGAATCGAAGATCACCTACATCGACGGCGACGCAGGAGTCCTGCTCTACCGCGGCTATCCAATCGAGGACCTGGCAGAGCACGGCGACTTCCTCGAAACTTGCTATCTCCTGCTCTACGGCGAGCTACCGACTGCGTCGCAGAAGGCTGATTTCGTCGATCGCGTGATCCATCACACGATGGTTCACGAGCAGATGAGCCGCTTCTTCCAGGGCTTCCGTCGCGACGCCCATCCGATGGCGGTGATGGTGGGTTCGGTCGGCGCGCTGTCTGCGTTCTATCACGACTCCACCGACATCACCGATCCGACTCAGCGGATGATCGCTTCGATCCGCATGATCGCCAAAATGCCGACGCTGGCTGCGATGGCGTACAAATACACCATCGGCCAGCCGTTCATGTATCCGGACAACTCGCTCGATTACGCGTCCAACTTCCTGCGCATGTGCTTTGCGGTGCCGTGCGAGCCCTACAAGGCCAATCCAGTCATCGCGCGCGCCATGGATCGAATTTTCACCCTGCACGCCGACCACGAGCAGAACGCCTCGACCTCCACCGTGCGGTTGGCGGGCTCGACTGGCGCTAACCCGTTCGCCTGTATCGCCGCCGGCATCGCTTGCTTGTGGGGGCCAGCGCACGGCGGTGCCAACGAGGCCGCGCTGAAGATGCTTGGCGAGATCGGCACCGTCGATCGCATTCCCGAGTTCATCAAGCGATCGAAGGATCCCAACGATTCATTCCGGCTGATGGGCTTCGGCCACCGCGTCTACAAAAACTACGATCCGCGCGCCAAGCTCATGCAGAAGACCTGCTACGAAGTTCTCAACGAGCTCGGCCGCAAGGATCCGCTGCTCGACGTCGCCATGGAGCTTGAGAAGATCGCGCTGCACGACGACTATTTCATTGAGAAGAAGCTTTACCCGAACGTTGACTTCTACTCGGGCATCACGCTGCGTGCGATGGGCTTTCCCACCACCATGTTTACGGTCCTATTCGCGCTGGCCCGCACCGTTGGCTGGATCGCGCAGTGGAAAGAAATGATCGAGGACCCACACCAGAAACTCGGCCGTCCGCGGCAGCTGTATACAGGTGCGCCGCGGCGCGACTATCAGCCGATGTCGAAGCGGAAATAGCGCAAGCCACTCCTTATCGAGGCAGCGACGCCGCTTTGACAACCGCGAGATCGCGGCGGCCGCGCCGGGCGACGTCAGCCACAATGGTGGCAGCCTGCGCACTAGGCGTCAGTGTTCCGATCCCCATGATCGAGTCGAGGCGGCCAAAGGCCTCGATCTGGCGCTGCCGTTCGACGGTATCGGAAATGAGCGGGATGAGAGCGTCGGAGAGTTTCTCCGGCGTGCAGTCGCGCTGCAGAAATTCCGGAACGATGTTTTCGCCCAGGACCAGATTGGTCAGCACAATCGTGGAAATCTCAGGCATCCGCATTACCCGCGCGACGATCTCCTCGATCAGCGGTACCCGATAGGCCGCAACGGTTGGCACTCCGGCAAGCGCAAGTTCTAGCGTCACCGTTCCGGACGCCGCGAGCGCGGCGCGAGCCTTTCGAAAGGCCGCCCACTTTTCCCTCGGCTCGACGATGATCTGCGGCTGCACGGACCAATGAGAGGTCTCTTCGCGCACCCTCGTCAGGAGATGCGGCATCGTCGGCAGCACCAGCTCCATGGCGCCGATGCGCTCGCCGACGCGCGCCATGGCTGCACCAAAAATCGCCAGCAGCCGTTGCATCTCGCTCGAACGGCTGCCGGGCAGCACCAGGATCAGGGGCGGGTCGGCCCGCCGGCGCTGTGTTTCCTCGGCATTGGGCCGAAGATCGCCAAGCCGCTCGATCAGCGGATGCCCGACATAGAAGCACGGCGGCCCGCCGAGACGGACATGCGTCGCCGGCTCGAACGGGAAGATGGCGAGTACACAATCGACGTAGCGGCGCATGGCGCGCGCCCGCCAGGGCCGCCAAGCCCAAACCGTCGGCGAAACGTAATCGAGAATTGGAATAGAGGGCTCACGCCGCCTCACCTGTCGCGCCACGCGATGGGTGAAGTCTGGACTGTCGATGATGACCAAAGCATCCGGGCGCGCGGCCACCACCGCGTCCGCGGTCTCGCGGATGCGGCGCAAGATGATCGGTAAGCGGCGCGGAACCGCGGTAAAGCCAATGATTGAAAGGTCATTGATGGGAAATGGACTGACGATGCCGGTCGCAGCCATCGCTTGCCCGCCGACCCCTGCGAGGCGCACTCCCGCTTGCTCCTGTGCAAGCAACGCTCGCGCCAGAGCGCCCCCAAGAGCATCGCCGGACTCTTCTCCGGCGATGAGGTAAAGCGAGAGCGGGCGCGGCGCATGTTTCATAACGCGTGCTTCATGGCGCCGAGCCGTGAGATACACCGACAACAAAGATCTTGCCGCGATCGGCAGCGGCGATAGCTTCTGCTGCGTCGGCGATAATAGTACTGCCGGCCGCGACCCCAACGCCGGCGAGTCCTGCGCTTACAGCGTTGGCGATAGTTTGCGGACCGATCGCCGGTAGATCAAACCGATGGTCCTGCGAAGGCTTCGGCGCTTTGACCAGCACGCCTACGCCTCGCGGCGTGGTCACCCGGCCTTGACCGCGCAACTCGGCGACCCGCCGCAGCATATTGTCGGTGCCTTCCGCGGCCTCCACGGCAAGCACGTTATTGTTCGCGACCACCGCTGCTTGCCCCACGTCGAACGGTCCCAGCTTCGCGAGCAAATCGAGCGCGCGCGCGATGTCGGCGCGGTCAGCCGGCAAAGGATGACAGCGGCCAAGGACACCCTCGGGCACGACAACGTCGGGAGCCACATCCCTGAGACCGATAATCCTGAGACCCTCTTCCTCCATAAACCGCGCCATGCCGGAGAGCAGCCGGTCGTCGCCGCCGCGAAAGGACTGAATGATGCGTGGCATCAGGCGAATGGTGTGCCAATCAAGGCGAATCTGGCTCAGCGGCGGCCGCAGCAATGTCCCAATGAACAGGACATCGCGGCACCGCTCGGCCCGCGCAAGGCGAAGAAATCTGCCGAATTGCCCGAGCGCGATCCAGTGATGCGAATGTTGTTCGACCACCTTGGGGTCGGCCCATCCCTTGATCGCAAATACAACCGGCCGGCGGCCACGCCGCACGATAGTGTCGGCGACCGCGCCGGGAAAGCTTCCACCTCCGCATATCAGCGCAATTGAATCGCCCGCTGCAACATTTGTGGCCGCATGCACCTCAGCAATGGTCCGGCCTTCAGGCTGCATCGTCATCGGGCTCGCTACCTTCGCGCTGTCCACGCGGCCGCATCAAGGGCAGCTTTCCGGTGGCGCGAATGAAAGCAACGATTTTTCCCACCACCGGATCATCGGCGAAATCGCGGGCGACGGCCTTTAACCGATCAGCAAACAAACCGCTGTCCAGAAACAATATACGATATATGCGGCGCAGGCGGAGCAAATCAGCCCGGGTCGTGCCGCGCCGGCGCAGGCCGATAACGTTGAGGCCGGCGAGATCAGCAATCTGACCCCGCGCATAGCCGAACGGAATGAGGTCTCGCGTGATCCCGGAGAGGCCTGCCACCATGGCGCCTTCACCCACGCGCGCGAACTGATGAACCGCCGCGTTTCCTCCGAGAAACGTGTAATCGCCCACCGAGACGTGGCCGCCAATGACCGCATTGTTGGCGAAGGTGACCGCGTTGCCGACCTGACAATCATGGCCGACATGAGAACCGGCCATGAACAAACAACGCTGGCCGACGGTCGTGACCCCGCCCCCGTCCTCGGTGCCGGTGTTCATGGTGACGCCTTCGCGCAGTTCACAGCGCGGTCCGATAACCAGCCGCGTCGCACCGCCGCGGTAGTGCACCGATTGCGGCGGCGTTCCCAGCGATGCAAAGGGATACACCACGGTGCCCTCGCCGATCGCCGTCACGCCCGTCACGTGGACATGAGCGATCAACCGCACGCCGTTACCGAGTTCGGCTTGAGGTCCAACGATGCAATAAGGCCCGATCTCCACGCCATCGCCTATACGCGCACCATCGGCAACGCGCGCACCGGGATCGATCACGATCTCGCCTCGGCGATCATGGCGCCAACGTCCGCTTCGGCGACCAGAGCCCCGTCGACTTTGGCCTCAGCGTGGTACCACCACATGGTGCGGCGGTTTGCAGTTTTGCGAACGTGGTATTCGAGCCTGTCGCCCGGCACCACAGGCTTGCGGAACTTCGCCTTGTCGATGGTCAGCAGAAACATCGAGCGGGTCTCGCGTAATTGTATCAACCGCAGCACAACCACCGCCGCCGTCTGCGCCATCCCCTCGATGAGCAAGACGCCGGGCATCACCGGAAATTCCGGGAAATGGCCCATGAATTGGGGCTCATTGATTGTGACGTTCTTGATGCCGACGGCGCTTTGATCGCTTTTAATATCGACAATGCGATCGACCATGACAAACGGATAACGATGCGGCAGCAGCCGCAAGATTTCGCGAATCTCGACCGCTTCGAGGCTTTCGACACTTTCGACGCTCATGTCTTGCCCCCTTCCGACACGCCAGGGAAACGTGCGGTGCCAGGCACATCCGAAATGACCCGACTCCGCTCAGCGATCACAGCCCCTTCGCCGATTGCAATGTCACCGACGACGGCAGCTTGCCTGCCGATGGTGACGAAATCTCCAACAGCGACGTTGCCCGCAATGCCGGTTTGTGCGGCGATTAGGCAATGCCGCCCAATCCTTACGTTGTGCGCGATTTGCACGAGATTGTCGATCTTGCTTCCCTCGCCAATGATCGTATCCCGAATCGAACCGCGGTCGATGGTAGTGTTCGCTCCGATTTCCGCGTCGTCCTGAATGATGACACGCCCCGTTTGCGGTACCTTTTCGTGTCCCCCCGGACCCGACAGGTAGCCGAATCCATCCTGGCCGATGCGGGCGCCCGGATGCACGACCACCCGGTCGCCGATGAACGCATTCAGGATCGTGGCGCCGGCGCCGACCGAACACCGGCGTCCAATCCGCACATCCGGACCGACTCCTGCCCCAGCGGCAATGACGGTACCGGCGCCAATCTCGGCGCGGGGCCCAATCACAGCCAGCGGATCAATGGCGACGCCGGATTCCAGCCGTGCCGAGGAATGCACTTGTGCGTTTCCCGAGCGCCCGGCGGCCTCGAATATTGAGGAAGGGCTCAGAGCAGACGGGAAGAGCGCTCGCGCGACCGTCACAAAGGCGCGGTAGGGTTCATCCGTTAGCAGCACAACAAGCCCCGACGGCGCCGCATCAGCAAAACGCGGCGCCATGAGACAGGCGCCTGCTCGCGTCGTCACCAATTCGCCTACATGTCTGGCGTCGTCGAGGAAAGAGATGTCGGCCGCGCTCGCCGCATCGAGCGGTGCGACATTACGAATGCGCCGATCCGGCGGCGAACCTGACTGCAGCGTGGCCCGGGTCAGCGCGGCTATTTCAGCGATCGTCAGTTCGCAACTTTCTCCCGGAAAAACCGGCATGCGTACGCCCGTGAGGAAATCCGCGGCCGCATCAGAAATGGCTTCCGCCACCGAACTGGAAGAACTGGGTCCGGTCGTACCATTGGTGCAGGATCGGGTAGGCGAAATCGAACCGCAGCGGACCGAAAGGCGAGTTCCAGATCAGGCTCGTGCCGGCCGACAGGCGTACGCTGTCGTCGTCGGTGTAGGTCATGGCGCAGCCGCCACCCTTTTGTCCCGCGGGAGGCGGCGCATTACACAAGAAAGTTCCGCCATTGGCGTTGATGAGGCCGTTGATTTCTCCGGTCGCCGCGTTCTGCGTCTCACCCTTGTAGCCCCACACCGATCCGGAATCGATGAACACGGCTCCGGTGAACCCCGAATCCTTGGGCAAGAAGTAAAGCGGATATTGGAATTCGAGACTGGCACCCCAATACATAGTCCCGCCGATGTCGTCGCCGGTGCCGTAACCGTAGGCATAATTCGTCACATCGCGGGGACCGATACCTGCAGGTTGGAAGCCGCGGACCAAGTTCGGCCCCATCTTGAAGTCGTCAAGCATGCGCACCGTGTCACTGCCCAAGCCGAGAATGTCTCCGGCTTGCAGATGCAACACGCTGACGAGGTCGGAGACGGGCTCGTAGTAGCTGTGCCAATCGACGCTCGACCGCATGTACCGCACGTCGCCGCCCACGCCGGCGAAGTCCTGGCCCCAACTGAGATTGACGCCGCTGGTGGGATTTTTGTTGTTGTCGAGCGTGCTGTAAGTAAGCCCATATCCAAGCGCCGACGTAAAAGTCGTACCGTTCGCAAGCTCCACGCGGATCGGTAGCGAGGCTTGGCCATACGCCTCGCAATTCGTCTGGAGGCCATTTGCCAAGTTATAAGCATAGCTGTTTGTGCCATTTGTGCCCGGATAGACGCCCCCTCCACTGGCATTGATGGCGGGCAGCGAGGGGAACGTGTTCACGAAATCCGGATTGAGGTTGTTGCAATTATCAAGGTAGGACGGCAGCTGGATCGACTGCGTATATAACGAATATCGCAGTTGCAGCGAGAAGTCTTCGCGCAACGGTATGCCGAATTTCAGCGTGCCGCCGATCGATTCCGTCCCGTAGGAGAAGTAGTTGTTTGCCAGCGTTTGCTTGGCAAACAGGTCAATGCCGGCGCCGATCCGCTGATCGAGAAAGTACGGCTCGATGAAACTGACGCCCGCCGAGCGAATGTACTCGCCGTAAGTGGCCGTCACTTTGGCAAATCGGCCGGTTCCCAACAGGTTGCGCTCGGAGACCGTTGCCTCGACCATCCAACCCTGCGCCGTCGAGTATCCCCCCATCACAGAGAAGTCGCCGGTCGATTGCTCGACGACGTCGATGTTGAGCACGACCCGGTCAGGCGCTGAACCCGGCTCGTTCGTGATCTTGACCGATTTGAAGTAGTTGAGATTCTTGATGCGGCGCTCGGCGCGATCGACCAAGGCGCGGTTGTAGGGATCGCCCTCATTGATGTCCATTTCGCGCCGGATCACGTAATCGCGGGTGCGCGTGTTGCCGCGGATATTGATGCGTTCGATATAGGCTCGCGTGCCCTCATCCACCACGAAGGTGACGCCGACCGTGCGCGCTTGGGCGTTGCGATCGCCGCGCGGGCGGACCGTGCCGAACGGATAACCGCGCCTCGCCATTTCGACGGTGAGATTCTCAACGGTCTTCTCAACCGCTTCGCCGTTGTAGACGTCACCTTTGTGGGTCAGCAGGATCGGCCGCAATGAATTGGCGTCGACGGCGCGAACGTTGGATTGAATCTCAATGTCGCCGAAATGATACTGCGGCCCCTCCTCGATCGTGAAGGTAATGACGAAGCCTTTCCGCGTAGGGTCATATTCGCCGGTGGCCGAAACAACCTGAACGTCGGCGTAGCCATGCTTAAGATAGAAGCGTCGAATCAAATCGCGGTCAGCTTCGATGCGGTCAGGATCGTAGACGTCAGTGGTCTGCAGAAAGCTCAGCCAATTCGAGACGTTGGTCTTGATGACTTCCTTCAGCCTCCAGTTCGAGTAGGCTTTGTTGCCGACGAAATCGATCTGCTTGACGCCGGTCTTTTCTCCTTCGTTGACCATGAAGATCAGATCGACTCGGTTGTTCGGGCGCTCGATGATCTGGGGCGTCACCGTAACGTCAAAGCGGCCATTGCGCTGGTAGATTTCGATGATGCGCTGGGTGTCGGCCTGCACAACAGCGCGCGACAGCGCACCACGTGCCTTTGATTGGATTTCCCCCTGTAGCTGTTCGTCCTTCATCCGGTGATTGCCCTCGAAAACGAGGCGATCAATCACCGCCGCCTCCACGACGGTCACGATCACGCGGTCGCCCTGAGTCGTCACGTGGATGTCCTGGAACAGCCCAGAAGCATAGAGCGCCTTGATGCCGGCATTGATCTTGTCGGCATCCAAGTGCTCGCCTGGGCCAGCCTTGAAATATTGGCGGATGGTGTCGGCGTCGACCCGGCGGTTGCCTTCGACGACAATTTGCGTCGCCCCCGGCGCGGCAAAGGCCACACCGGGAGTAAGGCCGACTAACAACACTCCGAGGAGCAAGCCCGCCGCGACCAGCCCTCGTCTCACCCGCACCCACATTTTCATGCGCAAAGCGCCCTCGTTCCCCTCGTGGCCGCCCCCGAACAGCGGTCACTCAAGATCCCCCCC
>JASHVC010000081.1 GCA_030039655.1 Xanthobacteraceae bacterium
GGCCGCATGATCACCAATCCGGGTGGCGTCCTCATTCGCGACTCCGGCGGCGACGTTATCGGCGCCTGCGGCATTTCCGGCGATACCTCCGACAAGGACGAAATGTGCGCCATCGCCGGAATCGAAGCGGCGGGCCTGAAGGCCGATCCGGGGACGGATTAAGTTTCTCCCTCCCCCGGTTCGCGGGAGCGGAAACAAACAAGGGAGCAATTGCAATGAAGCTTTTTTCATTCTGGCGGTCGCTGGCGACCTACCGGGTACGCATCGCGCTCAACCTCAAGAGCCTGGTGCCCGAAGAGGTGATCTACGTCAATCTGATGAAAGGCGAGCAGCGCGAGGCATCGTTTCGCGCCGTCAACCCGATGATGGCGATCCCGGCGCTTGTCGACGGCGATGGTCCGGCATTGTTCGAGTCACTAGCGATCATCGAGTATCTAGACGAGATCCATCCGAACCCGCCGCTATTGCCACGCGACCCACGCGGCCGCGCACGCGTGCGCGGCATCGCCCAACTGATCGCCTGCGATTCGCATCCGCTGATCGTGCCGCGCGTGCGCGAATACCTCGCACATGAGTGCAAGTTCGACGAGCCGTCGGTGATGAAGTGGTGCCGGCACTGGCACACGGCAGCGCTGACCGCGCTCGAAACGCATCTGCAGGACAAAGCCACCGGCCGCTATGCCCACGGCGATGCGATCACGCTCGCCGACATCTGCCTCGCTACCCAGGCCGCGGGCGCGAAGTTCTTCAATGTCGAGCTTGCGCCGTTCCCCAAGTTCAACCGCATTGTCGACGAGCTTGGCAAGATCGACGCGTTCACGCGCGCCCATCCGCTGAAGCAGCCCGGAGCCCCGGCGTCGCTGTAGGCTTATCCTCATGTGAATCTGGCGCTGAGAGTGGAGCTTTGTCAGGGTCTCCGGCGACCCGAAAGTAACCGACTTGCAGCCCAGCACCGCCATCGACCTTGCCTGGGTGATTTTTCGTTTGGACGAAACCACGAAGAGACGGTCGATAGTGACCATATACCGCAGTCCGCCCGATTAGACGGAGCTTGACAGCAACACCACGACGAACACGATGGGCAAGCTGTTCGCATTAGCTGGTTTACAAAACCCTGCAGGCTCCCGTCGCGAGCCGCTTTAGAAGCAGAGCAGGCGGCGATGGCGATCACGCGGTTGACCCTACGCAGCTTTCTTGAAATGGCGGCCCTGGCCGCCTGATACGCGACACGTTTTGCGCGTGCCGCACATGCTTGCGGCGGTCGGCTGAAAATTACAGGCCCTCAATGTTGCACAGAATTCTGGGAGGACGCACATGCACTATCGTCACACGCTGGCGCTCGCCAGCGCGCTTTTGGCATCGTGGCCGCTCGCGGCGAACGCAGCGGACACGATCAAGATCGGCTTCCCGATCCCGCTGTCCGGAGTCGTTGCGGTCTATGGCGAACCCGTCCTGAAGGGCGCCCAATTAGCGGTCTCCGAAATCAACTCCTCAGGCGGCGTACTTGGCAGGAAGCTCGAACTGCTGCCGCGCGACAGCAAGGCCAACGCCGACGAGGCGGTGCGCTTGTCGCGCGAGTTGATTATAAAGGACGGCGCGGACTTTCTGGTCGGCACCGTGACCTCGGCCGAGGCGCCGGCGGTGTCGACCGTCGCCAAGGAAAACAAGATCGTCTTCATGGCACCGGTCGCGGAAACGACGAGGCTTACCGATCCGCAGAACATCCATCCCTACGTATTCCGCACCAACTCGAACACCGATGTTGAGGGGTTAGCATCGGCGACCATAATAGCGCGTTGGAAGGACGTTAAAACCGTCGCGACGATCGGCCCTGACTATGCCTATGGCCGCGACCTTATCGCTGCGGTTGTCGCTAACCTCAAAAAGCTGCGGCCAGATATCCAGATCGTCGACCAGCAGTGGCCGAAGCTGGGCGAACCCGATTTCACCTCGTTCATCACTGCGCAGATGAGCAAGAAGCCCGACGCGATCGATTGCGCCGAGTTTGCCGGCGATTTCGTTACCTTTAGCAAGGAAGCGGCGTCGCACGGCTATTTCAAAATGATCGACAACCGCATGGTAGACAGCGGCGCGGTCGGCAACATCGAGGAGGTCCGTGCGCTCGGCAACGACTATCCCTACGGGATCGTTGCCAACACAGAGGATCCGGTGGTCTGGAACGGCGGCAGCGAGCCGCCAGCGCACACAAAATACATCACCGCGCTACGGCAGTTCACCCATGAGCAATACCCACCGAGCTTTGCCATCCAAGGCTATATCACGATCAACGCCCTCGCGGATGGGATCAGGAAGGCGGGCAGTACCAATTCCGACGCGGTGTCAAAGGCGCTGATTGGCATGACGTTCGACACGCCGGTCGGCAAGCGCACCTTCAGCATCAAATCTCATGAGACGTTTCAACCCGAGTTCTACGGCGTGATGGTCAAGGAGGCGGCCCATCCGTTCGCGGTGATGAAGGATCCGGAATTGCTGCCGACGTCCTTCACGCCGGCCAACTGATCTGCCTCGCCGATACCCGCAATCTGCGCATCACCACGCGAGTGGGCGGCTTCGGGGGCATGGGCGCCATCGTCATTTCGACGATCGCTCATCCCCCATCAGTAATCGTCCGGCCGCAAATCGGCGAACGCGATTACCACCACCTATGAAAATGATGCAGTGGGCCGTGCCCGGACCCGACATTGAGCCGGTCCGCCGCCGCGATGGCGGCGGTCACGTAGGCCTTGGCTTCACGCACCGCACCTTGCAGCGGAAGTCCCTTGGCGAGCCCTGCGGCAATAGCGGAAGACAGAGTGCAGCCGGTGCCGTGCGTGTTTTTGGTCGCGATGCGCGGCGCGGCAAACCGTTCAAAGCCATTGGCGTCGACGAGCAGGTCGACGCTTTCCTTACCGCCGGCGTGGCCGCCTTTTATCAGGACCGTCTCGGCGCCGAGTGCGCGCAGCTTTTCCGCCTGCACGCGCATGTCCACTTCGTCCCGAGCCATCGTTACTTCGAGCAGCGCCGCCGCTTCAAACAAATTGGGGGTGAACACGCCGACGCGACCGATCAGCTTGCGCAACGCATCCATCGCGTCCGCGCGCAAAAGATCGGCGCCCGTGCTCGCGACCATGACCGGATCGAGCACCACATTGCGCGCGCGATGACGATCCAAGCCAGTCGCCACCGCTTCGATCACAGTCGCGTTCGCCAGCATGCCGATCTTTACCGCGGCGACACCGAGGTCGGAAAACACGGCGTCCATCTGTGCCGCGATGAAGTCCGCAGGCACGTCATGAATGGCAAAAACACCTTTGGTGTTTTGCGCGGTGAGCGCGGTCACAACCGACGCGCCGTAAACGCCGAGCGCCGCGAAGGTCTTTAGATCGGCTTGAATGCCCGCGCCGGCGCTGGAGTCTGAGCCGGCAATGGTCAGCGCGACGGGGACGCTCATGGGCTACCTTGCGGCTTCACAAGCTCCCCGCACAGGACAAGCAAAGAGCCGTAGCGAGGTCTTACTGCCAATTTCGCAGCTGCCTCAGTCTCGTAATATAGGCGGTGCGGAGGCAGGCGTCGTCTTTTTTGCAGGACTTTCGCCGCTCGAGCCAAGCACTTTCATCGGCCGCGAGCGCGGCTTGCTTGTCCTTGTCAAGGTGCGCGCGCAAGACCGAATAGGCCACCGTGAGACTGCGATCGAGTTCCGCAAGCTCGGAATTCCGGCATATCTCCTGCTCGTCGGCGTCCACCGCCGAATAGCAATCGAAGCCCGGAGGTTTTCCGCTGCGGAAGAACACGATAACAATCGCAACGGTCAGCGCCACGCCGGCGAGTAGCCCCACTCCACCGAAAAGCACCGGCCGAGAGAATAGTGAACGCCGCGGCGCTGCCATGGCGATCACGCCTTGTGGCGCCGCGCTGTTCGCGAGCGGCGCCACTGGAGCCTCGGCCGCCTTAGCCGCAGCGCTTTCCTGTCGGCGCGGCGGTGCCATGCCTTTTGCGGCAAAAATCTGATCCAGTGCGCGAGTCAAACTCTCAATGTGATGATCGAAATCCCGGCCGCCATCCACTTGCACCGCGTGGCGAAAGGCAAAATCCTTCAGCGTAGCCGGAAGTTCACTGGGCTCCGGCATTGTCATACCGCTGACCAAGACCGGAATGACCGGGATATCGCGCTTGAGCGCCATCTCCACTTCAACGCGGACCGGATCACTCTCTTTGTCCATTCTGCTTTCGACACCGTCGCCACGGCCCAGCCATCGCGGCCCGACGATCACCAGCAGCACATCGGTCGCCGTGAGTGCATCGGCGATTTGGGCGCGAAAATCGATGCCGGGCTGAATGCTGTCGATGTCGCGGAATACCGTGTCCCTTCCATATTGCTGCGCGAGGCGGTCGAATATGCGCCCGGTGATGTCCTGCGAGTCCGATCTGCGATATGAGATCGCAATCTTCGCCATGTGTCCTCACGCGCCTCGTTTGGCAAGCATGGCGTCGACGACTTGCCGCAGTAAGCGGGCCGCGGCGGTTGGATCGGACGCCAGCGAGAGCGCCGAAATGACGGCAACACCGTCGGCACCGGCAGCGATCACCGGTGCGGCGTTGCTCGCATCGATGCCGGCGATGCCGCAGACCGGCAGCTCTTTGCGCTCCCTTTGCGCGCGGCTGCGCAGCACGCCGACGATCCGGGTCAAGCCATCAGGGCCGATCGGCGCGTTCTTCTGCTGCTTGGACATCGTCGCATAGACGCCGCCGGAGCCGACGTAGTCGATCAGCGCGACTGGTGCTGCCTCCGCCTCGCTCACGTTTTTGACCGAAAGGCCGATGATGGCACCGGAGCCGAGGAGACGCCGCGCGTCCTCGACCTTCATATCGTCCTGGCCAAGATGCACGCCGTCAGCGCCCACGGCGAGCGCCACGTCTACGCGATCGTTGACAACAAATGGCACGGAGAACGGCGCCAGCGCCGTCTTGATGGCGCGCGCTTCATCGACCATGGCGCGCGTTTCGCTCAGCTTGTCGCGCAATTGCACGAGCGTAGCGCCGCCCTCAGCGCACAACCGCGCCAACTCGGCAAGATCGCGGCCGCCGGCGCGCTCGGGATCCACGATAGCATTGAGGCGGAGGTCAATCTTCATCACGGCACCTTCGCGCGCGCGCGCAACGCGGCGCGATCGAGGCTGTGCAGAGCATCGAGAATCCAGCTGGCAAACCGGCCAGGCCCGTGCGCCCACTCCGCGGCCACTTCGCCAGCGACCCCGAGCGCGATCAGCGCCGCATTGGTGGCAAGCCACGCGTCGGGTTCCACCGCAAGTGCGGCGCACACCAGAGCCGAACCCGCACACCCCATTCCCGTGACGAGGCTCATGAGCGGATCGCCGTTGGCGATGGCAACGCGGCGTGCGCCATCGGTCACGATGTCGGCGTTGCCGGTCAGCGCTACCACGGTACTGGAGGCTTTCGCGGCCCGGGACGCCGCTTCGGCGGCGGGATCGCCACCGAACAGCGGCACGAACTCCGTCGCGTTGAGCCGCACGACTGTTGGCCGATGCGCCAAGAGCTCACGGCAAAATTGCGCGCGGCCCGGCGAGCGTTCGATAAAGACCGGGTCGAGCACCCAAGGCACGTGCGCCATTTGCGCGGCGCCCAGCGCGACACTGATCGCGCTGCGCCGTTCCGCATCGAAGGTCCCGAGGTTGACCAACAGCGCGTGGGCGCTGGCAACAAAGCTGCCGATCTCTTCGGGCGAGATCGTCATCGAGGGCACTGCGCCGGCCGCCAGCAGCATGTTCGCCGTGTAGTTCTGGGCCACCGTGTTGGTAATGCAATGCACCCGCGGCGCGCGATCGCGGATGCGCGCCAGCACGTCGGCGGCGATATCGGCGAGCTCGACCGGTGCATGCATTTCTAGGTTCTTCCTGGTACCCTAGACCATGATCCGCTCTGACTTGATCGGATCATGGTCTAGGATTTTTCGAGGGCATGATCTTTTCGGAAAACCGGCATCCACTTTTCCGGATCATGCTCTAACCACGATACTACGTTTGGAGCGGTCCTATGGTCCCCTTTTTCGTGCAGATCAAATGCCAGCTCGGCAAGTCCTACGAAGTGGCCAACAAGCTGGCTGATGCCGAAATCGCCTCGGAAATATATTCGACCGCCGGCGATTTCGATCTGCTGGTCAAGTTCTATGTCGATGAGGCGACCGATATCGGCCATTTCATCGCCAACAAGGTGCAGACCATTCCGGGCGTGGCGGACACGCGCACCATCATCACGTTCAAGGCCTTCGGGGCGTCGTAGCGGCGCCGGGCGCGGCCGGCATGATCTCTTCGGCGGTGCGATACTTGAGCGCGAGCTGATGCTCGCGCCAGATCACGAACAAGCCGGCGCCGGCGATGATTGTTGAGCCGAGTACGATCATGAAAGTCGGTTTTTCGCCGAACATCGCGTAGCCCAGCACGAGCGCCCAGATCATCGACGTATAGTCGAACGGCGCGACCACCGAAGCCGACGCATAGCGATAGCTCTCGGTGAGAAAAATATGGCCCATGCCGCCGAGAAAGCCGATGGCCGCCAGCACGGCCAGTTCGGTCCAGGTCGGGCTGGTCCACCAGAACGGCAGCGTGACAAGGCCCGACAGCGCGCAAATCAGCGAAAAATAGAACACGATCGAAGACGTGCGCTCGCTTTTCGTCAGATGCCGGGTTTGGATCATGGTGCCCGCATTGGTGACCGAGCCGGCAATCGCATACATCACGCCGCCGAGACTGGTGGCGCTCGCCATAGCGACGGTCAGCTCGTCGCCGGAGAGATGAGGCGCCAGCACGACCAGGACGCCTAGAAACCCGATCGTCACCGCCGTCCAGCGGTAGATACGCACGCGCTCCTTGAGCACCAAAGCGGCGAGCGCCACGCCGATCAGCGGAGACGTAAAGCTGATGGCATTGGCCTCGATCAGGGGCAGCCGCGCCAGCGCACCAAAATTGCAGAACATCCCGACAATGCTGAGTGCGCCGCGGCTGGCTTGGCCAAGCGGACTCTCCGTGCGCACAGCCGCGGCCAGTTCGCCGCGCCAGGCGTAGACGATCATCACAGGTACGATGGCGAAGGCCGAGCGGAAGAACACCACCTCGCCGATCGGATAGCGGGCGCCGAGATAGCGGATGAGCGCCGACATCACGGCGAACAGCACTGCAGACACAAGCTTGAGCGAAATGCCTTTGCCGGTGTTCATGCGATCTTTCCTCCCCTTTGAGGGAGAGGAAGATCCAGCGTCTTCTCCTTCATCCAAATGTCCCGGCGGCTCAATTCTTCTTCGGCGGCGGAGATGGCCCCTGCCTCGGCGGCAGCGAAGCAATGTAGACGGCCATCGCCTCGCGGTCTTCCTTACTCAGCAAAGACGTATTGCCGATGACCTCGGCCATGTCGCCGCCCGCAAAATCGCCGGATGGGTCCATGCCGTCGTCGAGGAAGCTCGCGATGTCCTTGACCGACCAGGCG
This sequence comes from Xanthobacteraceae bacterium, assembly GCA_030039655.1. The sequence continues at coordinate 7,498 of JASHVC010000081.1, forward strand.
ATCTTGTCCTCGCCCCAATGACCGAGCCCAGCCGGCGTGATGTTCGGCACCCAGCCTTTGCCGTCGGGCGACGGGCCGCCGGCGAAGCGCTCGCTCTCGATGATGCCGCCGAGGACATTGCGCGGACTATGGCATTCGGCGCAATGTCCGGGGCCGTTCACCAGATAAGCGCCGCGATTCCATTGCGCCGATTGCGACGGGTCGGGCACGAACGGTCCGCCGCGGAGGAACAACAGATTCCAGACTCCGACCATACGGCGGATGTTGAAGGGGAATGCCAGATCGTGGTCGCGCACCTTGCCCGTCACCTGCGGCAGCGTTTTCAGATACGCAAACAGATCGCGCACGTCGTTGAGCTGCATGTGCCGATACGACGAGTAGGGAAACGCGGGGAACAGGTGATAGCCACTCGGCGCCGTTCCGTTCCACAGCGCGCTGATGAAATTCGCCTCGGTCCAGTTGCCGATTCCGTCCGTGGGATCGGGCGAGATGTTGGGCGCGTAGAACGTCCCGAACGGCGAAACCAGTGCCAACCCCCCGCCCAGCCGCGTGCGATCGACCTTTTGCGGGTCCTTGTTGGGAACGGCGTGGCAGGACGCGCAACCGCCGATGTTGAACATGGTCTGGCCGTT